>JAUNBT010000168.1 GCA_030526985.1 Lachnospiraceae bacterium
AGGTTTTAACCTATGGCTTAGCACTATTTTTTCATTTCAACTCCAAAAGACAGGTTATACACTAACAAATCAGGAACTTTTCGTCAAGGGTAACTTTTCATTTTCATGTTTTATCTTTAACAGTTCAGCCCCTGGCTGAACTGTTACTTTTAATTATCGTGTTCTATCTCATCTTTCATCAGATTGGCATCCAATACCTTTTTCGAAGTTTCGATTAAAAGTTTCGCTTTTTCTGAATATTCTTTCAGTCCATCTATAGATAGGGCATTCTCTGTAAATAGTTCAACAGCTCTGCCGCTTTCAAATGTGCCGTCTCTTCCCAGCTCGTAAAAATAATCATTTTTTATGAAAGAACCTACCGGCATATAAGTCACCGGTGCATAAAACCCGTCTTCCCGGTCAATATTTAAAAGATCACTTCCAAATACATAATCCTGTTTTATTGTAAAATTCATCAGGTTCGCAAGGGTGGGCAAAATGTCAATCTGACCACCGACAGTATCAATCGTCTGTGACTGTCCAAGTCCGGGAATATGAACGACAAACGGAATCCGCATCATCTCATCATAATCATAGGTTCTGCCAAGAAAACCACTCATTTTACTTTCCACTGCCTCCGTTTCTTTATTGAGTCCCTGATGATCCCCATAAAATGCGATGATAGTATCCTCGTAAAGTCCGGCCTCTTTCAGATAGTCAATCAACATTCCGATTGCCTCATCTGTGTAACGCACACCCTGAAGGTATCGTCCTGCAAGGGAATTCGCATCCCCCGGCGCAAGCTCTAAACTGGTAAGATCATCGTCTAATTCATAAGGAATATGATTGGTCAGGGTAATCATAAAAGCAAACCAGGGCTGTTCCTTTTCTTTTAAAATATCCACCGCCTGCCGAAACATCTCTTTATCTGTAAGTCCAAAACCGGAAGTTTCGGTCATTTCCAACTCTGACTGACTGTAAAAAGTCTGGATTCCCTGATTTTTATAGGCAATATTCCGGTTCCAGAATTCTTTTTCATATCCGTGAAATGCCATTGTCTCATATCCCAAGCCTCTTAAAATCCAGGGCAGTCCGTTGTAAGTGTTATTGACATACATCCGGTAACATTCCCTGACCGTAGTAGGATAGAGACTATTCAACGTGGCAAACTCGGCATCTGCTGTGTTTCCCTTTCCACTCGACGAAAATATTTTAGAAAAGTATAAAGTATCATTCTTAAGCAGTGCATTGATATTCGGTGTGATTTCCTGTCCATTATACTCTTTCCCAATTGGCCAGGTGTTTAAAGATTCCACCTGAATTAAGATCAGATTTTTCCCCTCCGCTACGCCTTTTAATTCTTCCTTCTTTGCTTTGGGAACATTTTCGTCAATTACTTGTTTTACTTCCTTAGCATCTATGTTCGCTTTATTTATCCAGCCTGTCACCGCAGTATAGATATCATTGGTGTGACAGGTGACAAATTCCAAGTGATTGATTCGCATAAAGTCACCACGCAAATCCCTGTTTACAGTAATCACTCCGACGACAGCAAGAAGACCTATCAGTAACCCGGAAGAGAGAAGCTTCCACACAAGTTTCTTTTTCCCACCTCTTTTTTTGTGCCATAAGTACATGGGCCAGATGTCAAGCAACAGCACAAGCCCCCACGGAAAACTCAGGGCACCGAAAAGATTCGTCTCAGTCCCGGCTGAAAACAGGCTCCCAATCTGCCACAGCTGATTGACTGATACAAATTGGCCAAAATAAGCATAGTAAATAGTATCCGCTGCCATCACAAAAGAAAACAGTCCATAAAATATTCCAAATGCAAGATGCACTTCTTTCTTTTGTGTCCAGACCGTACATTCAAATACTGCTAAGAAAATTCCAAACGTAATGACCGGAAGCCAAATCCAGTTCTTTGGAAGTTCCATTAAAATATAATAAATACATAATTTTATCATAAAGACCGGATATACCAGCCATGTCTTCTCCATAATCTGTTGCTTTAATTTCTTCATTTTCTTTATCCTTGTCTATGATATAAAAATCTCGTTTTACACTTTCCTATGAAAAAAAGCAGGACTTGGAAAGTGCTCTCTCCAAAGCCCTGCTTTATCATCTGTTTCCTCTTTCCAGTCAAGATGATGGAATTCAATCAATGAAATTCAGATTCCTCTTTACTCTGCTGCCTTGTCCCCATCTGCTCCAATCTCTGTCACAGATTTGACTAAACCTGCAATTCCCTGAATCTCAGACGGAATAATAATCTTCGTTGCTTTTCCATCTGCAGCTTTTCCAAAGGCTTCTAAGCTCTTTAACTGGATAACCGCATCGTCCACTTTTGCTTCTTTCATAAACTTAAGACCATCTGCATTCGCCTGCTGAATCTTTAAGATAGCCTGTGCCTGGCCTTCTGCCTCGCGGATTGTGGCTTCTTTCTTCGCCTCTGCGCGAAGAATTGCAGATTCTTTATCACCTTCTGCCTCCAGGATGACAGATTCTTTCTGACCTTCTGCACGGAGAATTCTGGATTTCTTCTCACCTTCTGCAATCAGAATTGCCTCACGTCTTTCACGCTCTGCTTTCATCTGTTTCTCCATTGCATCCTGAATCGCTGCAGGAGGAATGATATTCTTAAGTTCCACACGGTTTACTTTAATTCCCCATGGATCTGTCGCCACATCAAGAGTGGATCTCATCTTTGTATTGATTGTCTCTCTGGAAGTCAAAGTCTGATCCAGTTCCAAATCACCGATGATGTTACGAAGCGTTGTCGCTGTCAGATTCTCAATGGCCATAATGGGATTCTCCACACCATAAGCATAAAGCTTCGGGTCTGTAATCTGATAAAATACGACGGTGTCAATCCGCATCGTTACATTATCCTTTGTAATTACCGGCTGGGGAGCAAAGTCTACTACCTGTTCTTTCAAAAGAACTTTCTTTGCCACTCTGTCGATAAAAGGAACCTTCACATGGAGACCTACGCTCCAGGTCTGTTGGTACGCTCCCAAACGCTCAATAACATAAGCATCTGCCTGGGGTACAATTCGGATATTCGCTGCCAAAAGTAAGATGACAATAATTCCGATAATTAAAACAATAATTAAACCTGCCATAAAATAATATTACCTCCTGATTATTCTTCCTCCGGTTCTACGATCAGCTTCACACCTTGGATTTCTGTGATTCTAACCTTTTTTCCTTCTGCAATTGGGGTTCCGTCTTTCGAGCGGGCTGTCCATTCCTGACCCTTTACCACTGCCTGACCTTCCCCCTTCAAGTTATCAATTGCCTTCGTGATCAGACAAATCTCACCGATCAGACTGTCTGCATTGGTCTTTTGTGTCTTCGCATTCACATATTTGGATGCCAGCGGTCTTGTAACTACAAGAAGAACAAGGGATATGAGAACAAATACTCCCAGCTGTACTCCCAGTCCAAATCCTGCCAGGTTCAAAAAACCTGCAAGCAAAGCGCCTGCTGCAAACCAAATGGTCGTAAGGCCCAACGTCGCCAGCTCAATTACCGCTAATGCTGCTGCAATTCCAAACCAATAATATGCCTCCATCTTCACCCCACTCCTTTAAACCATATTTGTCAGATCCACAGATTATTCTCTATTTCCCTGTCATACTACTATTATATTACATTCTCCTATTCTATACAACGAAAGTTTTTCTTACAATCTCTGCCTTAGAATCCCCGCCTTACAATACGCGTGTTACAATCGTTGCCGCAAAGCCTCATAGACCATTAAAGTGGCCGCAATTGCTGCATTCAATGACTCTACTTTCCCCTTCATGGGAATCCTAATCTTTTCGTCTGCCAAAGAGGTAATGGAATCGGAAAGACCATTTCCCTCATTCCCGATTAAAAATGCACAGCCGCTGCGATAGTCTTTCTCATAAAATCCATCGCCCTCTAAGTGGGCAGCGTAAATTCTAATATTTCGCTCCTTTAGCTGTCCAATCGTTCCTTCTAAATCCGCCACGTAGCAAAATGGCATCCGAAACAGAGCGCCCATAGTAGAACGGACCACTTTAGGATTATAGATATCCACCGTATCCCGACTCATAATAATACCGTCCACGCCGGCACCTTCCCCGGTTCGAAGAATCGTACCTAAGTTTCCCGGATCCTGCAGATTCTCAAGAACCAGGAAAAGAGGATCCTGATTTTCCTTCAGCAAATCAGCCACTTCATATTCCTGCATCTTTACTGTTGCAAGCACTCCCTGGGGAGTCTTTGTCTCTGAAATCTTTTCCATCACATTTTCCGCTAAAAACGCATCGGGCCGTCTTTTTTCAAATAATCCTCTGTTTTTTTCGTAAAATGCTTCTGTCACATAAACCTGATCCAATCTGTCTTTTGGAACTTCTTCAAACATACGGATTCCTTCTATTATAAACAAACCCTGTTCCCGTCTTGTACGGCTGCTTTTTTGCAGCTTCATCAGGTTCTTCATTTGTTTGTTGGAAACACTTGTAATCATAACGTTCCCCTTATTTAATCTTGCTTAAACGCTGCAGGTCTTCATTTCTACCACTTAAGATAATAATCTGATCCTCCTGCATTGGTTTTGAAGGACTTGGTGTCACATCGGTAATACTGCCGCTTTTTATCGCCACCACATTGACACCATATTGTTCTCTCAAATCAAGATCGATCAAGTTTTTTCCGACCCAGGATAGCGGCATTGTCATCTCAATCAGACTGACATCGTCAGAAAGCTCGATTAAATCCATGAAACGGCCAAGAACCATATTGCGGGCCGCACTGACCCCCATCTCCTGTTCCGGTATCACGACTTTATCGGCCCCCATCTTTTCCAGAATGGTTTTGTGAATCTCATTATCTCCTTTTGCAAGAATATAGGAAGCACCGCTTTCTTTTGCCAAAAGAGTTGCCATTACGCTCGCCTCTAAATTGTGGGCGATTGCAATGACAACGCCATCCATATTGCCAAGACCTAAAGAGCGGACCATCTCCGGCTCTGTCACATCTCCCCGGACAGCGTAGGTCACTTCACTTGCAACCTCCTGAATTTTTTCATCCCGGATATCCACTGCCATAACCTGAAAGCCGGCTTCCGCCAACGTAAGAGCCACTGTTTTTCCAAAGCGGCCTAATCCCAGAATCGCATAACCCTCTGTCATCATAATTCCTCCTTCAATTTAACCAACAATTACTTCCTCCTCTGGGAAGTGAATCTTAATATTTTGCTTACTCCTGATTCTAAATGCAATCAACATGGAAATCGGTCCAATTCTTCCTATATACATACAGACAATAATAATAATTTTGCCCAATAAATTTAAAGACGCAGTAAAATTTTTACTCAGACCAACCGTCGCCAATGCGGATACTACTTCATAAACAATCGTATGAAGTGGTGCATCCTGAACAAGGGACATGAGCACAACCATAACAACTAAAGCAGTACAACTGATAAAAAACACTGCAATCGCCTTCCTCACCGTCTCCTTCGGTATCGCCCTTCTAAATACAACTACCTCTTTTTCACCTTTTACAACACTCATTGTCGAGGCTGCAATTAAGGCGATGGTCATTGTCTTTACTCCACCGGCAGTTCCCACTGGGGATCCTCCGATGAACATCAATATCATACTAATCAGAGAAGTACTCTCCCGGAGCTCTGCCTGATTGATTGTGCTAAATCCGGCAGTTCTTGTCGTAACCGATTGAAAAAGAGACGCCTGTATTTTCTCTAAAAATGTCATATGTCCAATGGTCTCCGGATTGGAATATTCCAGTAAAAAGATTGCAAAAGCTCCGCCAAATATCAAAAAAAATGTAATCGTAATTACCATTTTACTGTGAAGATTTAATTTCCAGAAACAATTCTTGATTCCTGTCTTTCTCCATTTTTTTACCACATGAATCGTATCCCACCAAACAAAGAATCCGATACCCCCAAGGATAATCAATAGCATTGTGACCATATTGATTAGAGGATTTCCATAATACTGTGCCAGACTGTCTCCGCCGAGCACATCAATCCCTGCATTACAAAATGCAGAAACAGAATTAAACACGGAAATCCAGATTCCTCTTCCCGGCCCAAACTGAGGTACAAACTGGATACAGTAGAGCAATGCCCCTGCCGTTTCCACCACTGCAATTCCTTTTAAAATATTTTTCGTGGTTCGAACCAGTCCGGCAAGAGAATTCATATTATAGGACTCCTGAATCAACAGACGATTTTTTAATGTAACCTTTTTTCCAATCAACATGAAAAATAAAATTGTCATTGAGACAACTCCGATTCCACCAATCTGAATCAGAACCAGAATTACCACCTGCCCTAAAAAACTCCAATATTCAAATACATTGACAAGGGACAATCCTGTCACGCAGACTGAAGTAGTCGACATAAACAACGCATCTACAAAGGAGGTCCACTGCCCGGATTTTGTCATGCATGGCAACGTCAAAAGCAACGCGCCTATCAATATCACTACCATGAATCCGCAGGCAATCATCTGCGTTGTCGTTATACCAAATTCTCTTTTCCTCTTTTTCATCTTATCCAAATTCATGCTATACTCCCCAGAATCGTAAAACAGGCTATCGGCGAACCGACAGCCTGAAGATATGATATTTCTGTCTATTATTTACCCAGTAAAGTTGCTATCTCAATATCTCTCTCGGAAATATCCTTTGTCATTGCCAAAGCTTCCGTAATATCAAAATCACAGAACTCTCCATGTTTATATCCGACTACTCTGTTTGTCTTTCCGGCAATCAGAATATCCACAGCATAGGCTCCCATCAAAGAAGCATATACTCTGTCTTTTGCAGTAGGATTACCACCACGCTGCATGTATCCTAAAATCGTTGCTCTTGTTTCGATTCCGGTTGCAGCCTCGATTCTTTTTGCCATACCATAAGAATGTCCGATTCCCTCTGCATTGATAATCAGATGATGCACCTTTCCTTTGGCTCTGTTCTTTAAAATGTTGTCAATCAAGGTCTGCTCTAATTTTGGCTGGTTGCCATCATAGCGCTCCGGAATTAAAATATCCTCGGCTCCTGATGCAATTCCGCACCATAAAGCAATATAACCAGCTCCTCGTCCCATTACCTCAATAATGCTGACACGTTCATGGGAAGTGGATGTATCTCTTACCTTATCGATTGCTTCCATTGCTGTATTTACTGCAGTGTCAAATCCAATGGTATACTCGGTACATGCAATATCCAAATCAATCGTTCCCGGCATTGCTACCGTATTGATTCCCTGTTCTGCCAGTTTTTTTGCCCCCTGGAAAGAACCA
>JAUNBT010000169.1 GCA_030526985.1 Lachnospiraceae bacterium
TGGATATTTTTCGCAACCATCTGGTTGTAAATCTCGGATGCGATCTTTAGATTTTTCTTTGAAGCCCATCTTCGCAGCCCTGCGCTTTCGGTAAATTTGGGATTGCCCTGAGTGTCTATGATGTTTTTCTTTCGTTGCGGAACTGCAGAAAGTGTCCGCTTTTTCTCAATCCGTTCACAGATTCGCTCCCGTGTATAATTCTTACCAAGTGATTTTATACTTCCTCGGACGGGACGTTCCGCTCCAAGGGGGCGAAATGTGATATATTTTCCGTTACTCCCATCAAGTTCCGAGTGGCTTATTTCATATCCTTTAGCCCGCAGGATAGCAAGAAATTCCTCGTAGGAACTTGCCACTTTGATGGCTTGGTTAATGTCTTTCCGGATCATGGCCTTTCGGCTGTTTCCATTTTTATCTGCTGACCATTCATTATATTTTTTTCCACGGCTTCCTTCCGGTTCAATGACAGAAAGTCCATGCTCCTGGCATAATTTGTCACTAAGATTTCGGATGTTCCAGTAGCTCTTCCTGCAGTCATGGTAATGGTTGAATTCAACATTATCAGCAGCGCAGAAAATCAGATGGTTATGTACATGACCTTTATCAATATGTGTAGTCAGCACATAAGAATACTTACCTTCCAGGAGTTTTTCCGCCAGTTCTTTCCCTATGGCATGAGCTTCTTCATAAGAAACTTCTCCAGGCTGGAATGCCTGAATCAGATGAAATGCTTTGTTTTCCTTGTCTTGTCCTTTGGAAAAACTCTGCTCTGTTGTATGATCCAGCGTATATTTAAAATCCAGAGCTGCGGTTTCCGGAGCGCAGGCGAAAGAAGAAACGTAGATCTTTTCATCTGTTTTCTCCGGATTGCAGATATATTCTATTGCTTTATCAACGGTTGCTTTGATACCATGGATTTTTGTAACTGCCATATCGTATTCATCATCTCCTTGATTTCGTCCATATCTTTTTTGTAAATGGTGTTGGTAGTATTTATCCGCTTGGCGATCTGGTTTAAGTTGCCGCCGATGTTGCCCAGCAGGGCATTCATTTCCCGGATGTGTGTATAGTCCACATCATAGACGAATCCATATAGGATCAGCTTGCGGAGAAATGCAGATTTGCTTTTCATTTTTGACAGCCGGAATTTTTCATCTAGGATGTACTGCTCATCATCATTTAGATGAAATTCATTCCGGTGGGTGCGGGTACGGTTGGCCATAGGTGACGCTCCTTTCTGTTCTTGGGTACAAAAAAACTGCTGTAAAGTGTTCGGCTTACAACAGTTAGGGCTTTGGTTTATGCGGTTGTCTGGACGTACTTGTCCAAGGAAAAGTGTAGCAGAATTATGGGGACAGGTCAAGAAATTATTCGGAGAAATTCAGTAATGTAGCTATAAAAATCAAGAGGGCCAGGGATACATCCCTGATCAAATTCCACCGTGCCGGGCGGAGCCGGGAAGTGGTATTTTGCCGATGTGTCCGGACATCGGCAGTGCTTGCTATTATTGATACACGTCCTGCAAGGCAGGATGTGTGTGTTCCGATTGCTTAGGCAATCGTTCTGGAACACATAACAGGAAAATAAAACAGCAGTGATCTGCGAAGCGCAGAATCACTGCTCAATAAACTATTCAGGATATGTATAGTTCTGATGTTGTGTTAAAGTTGTTTTCCAGTCGTTTTCTTCCCGAAGGACTCGAAGTACGTGGATTTCTTTTTCCTGTTCTTTGACGATATAAAATATAATGGATGGAGGGAAAGGCTTTTTGTGGATGGAATAGCCCCTGTACAGAATTTGTGTTTTGGGAAATGCCATGCCCAGATATCCGAGCTGCGCCATTCCTTTTTTTATATCGTCCTGAAAACGGTCAGCTCTGGATGGGCTGAACATAGCTTCAATATAATCAGCAATATCCGTTACATCGTAAATGGCTTCCCAGGTCAAAATGACTTTAAACTCGTGCATGTCTTCTGGCATCTCTCAACTCTGTGATTTTCTTGAACGCATCTTCCAGTGGAAGTTCCCGGCCTGCTTCCATATCGTCAATACCACGGTCTAATAACCGCAGGAAGGATTCATCTTCATGAATTTTTTCAGCTTGTGAATTTTTGGTAAATTCCATATCGTCACTCCATTCACACTGTTTATAGCAGTATATGCAATCAAAAGTTTCTTACTCATAGTGTACCACAGAATTAGAAATGCCACAACCATAAAACGGGCAGTCAGAAATTTACCGCCCATGTGCTGGGCGGAAAACTCTCAACATGTTGAGAGTCTTGGAAATGGGAAGTATTTTTCTGTGGAAGTATGTTTTTGCAAAAAATAGTACATGATAAAAATAAGCAGCGGACTGTTTGGGACAGAACGCTGCTTATTTTTGCCCACTGATTCCTAATAAATATTCGCAGGAGACATTAAAAAATTTTGCGATAGCCACCACTTCGTAATCCGGTACAAAACGTGTACCCTGTTCAATCCGTAGAATGGTCAAATCGTTAAATTCATATCCGGCTAACTGGAGCTTTTCGGCCAGAGCCTTTTGGGTAAGCTGCTGTTCCAGACGAAGTTCTTTCAGACGTTTCCCTATGCGGTTTTTGGTATTTGTCTCTTTGTCCCAGTAGATTATCATGTACACGCTCCATATTTTCTAAAGATGAAGTATCCTTATATTGATTTTAAGCAGAAATACTGATAACATACTTCTAAAGATGAAGTTTTGAAAAATATTGTTGTGAAGTATTGCTGGGCTGATAATAACTTCCGTATCAAGGAACACTACAAACGAAAGGCGGAAACGAAGATGAATGAATTTTATGAAGCAGTAGCAAATTTTCTGGAAGAGTTGTGTTTTGACTCGGAGGAAAGAGATTACGCAATCCAACCGGAAGGTCTGGAAATTGCAGAGTGTGAACAGAGAGAGATGGATGAGCGGAAGGACAAATTTCAGGAAAAACTTTCGGATATGGATGCAAAATTTCTGGAGGAATATCTGGATGTACTGGAGTCTACAAATATTCAAAGGGAACAGCGGGCGTATTATCAGGGTATTATGGATGGCATCCAATTGTTGGGTGGCATGGGGCTTATAAAGAATAATGAGAATGTGAAAAAGATGATAGAGAAATTCCAGCATTAGAAAATATGGGCGGTATGCAAGTGGTACCGCCCATCCAGAATAATCCAGAAAAACTACAGAAAAAATCAAGCAGTTTCTGTTATAGTCTTACGTGGGATTTTTGTATGTACGAAGATAAGCTTCAACGATAGCCAGGATTGCAGTGATCTGTTCTTCTGAACATTTTGATAGATATATTTGCAACTGCTGGTACGCAAGCGTGTTCTCCGGGACATTCTCGTAGAACAGTGGCATTGGAGAAGTCTCTAATGCGCAGACAAGCTGCTTGATTTTTTTGAAACTTGGCACATGTCCTTTGTTTTCAATATCTTTTAGATACCGACTGGAAATGCCGGATAATTCGGCAACTTCCTCATAAGTCAGTTTCTTGTCATTTCGGGCTTTTTTGAAAAACAATCCCATACTTTTGTTGTTTCCGTTTTCTTTTGGCATGATAGCACCTCCATCTACAGTGTATAATTCACTTTCAATAAAGAAAATGAATATATATTTCACTTAAACGGAGATATATAATTCACTATCACGAACAGAAATGAAGAGGAACTCTGAAAGTGCATATAAAAAAACGCACATTTCAGAGGATTTTGTTATGCACTTTTATCCTTTGGTGTGTTCGGGAGTTTTATGCAACTTCGACAGACAAAAGGATTTTTTTATTTAATCAAATACAAGATATTGAAGTGGTTTAGGAGGGGACGATAAACAGATGTGTAGCTGCTGCACATCTGGGGGCTCTGAAAAGTGAACTATACACGTCTGTAAACTGCGATGAAAATGGAATATCTGATATAGATAACGTCCGGTGGGCTGATGGCCTCCTGGGCGTTTTTTATATATGCCGGAAATTTTTTGGAAAAGTTTCCGACAAAACCCCGACATGGGACATAAACCGAACGGGATATAAGCGAAAGGGAACAAAGGATTTCGCTCATAACCAGTTTGACCAGGAGGGAGGTGAACTCTCATGGAGCAATCTTCTTCCTGGAATGAAAGGACAGTTCGGCATCAATATGATCGGATATGCAGGTTGGCATTGGAAGGTGAGGTCGTTGATTATCAGCGGCACCTGGCATACCGGCAGAAATACGAAGTGTTGTTGTCGGAACTGCCTGTAAAGGAGCTGAGTAAACTTTTTACGATGGATGAATATGATTTGGAAACTTCCCGGTTTCAGGTTCTCGGATATGACATTGAGGTCAAGGACAGCCTGATCGCAGAAGCACTGCGGTCACTGACCGAGAAGAAACGAAACGTAATCCTTCTATCCTATTTTATGGATATGAGTGATGCAGAAATCGCAAGGGAAATGAACCTTGTACGTAGCACAATTCACGAGCATCGCAAACGCTCACTGGAACTGCTGAAAAATATTATGGAGGAAAGAACAGATGAGAAAGAATAAGAAACAGAACCATGAGTCTGGATTGCTGCCTTTCCACATTATTTTGGCAGCATCAGAGGGAAACGTGGAAGCAATCCAGGCGGTGCTGAAGCATTATGAAGGTTACATACGGCATCTGTCTACCAGAAAGATGTACGACGAGTTTGGACAGGTGCATTATTGTGTGGATGAAACACTTCGCCAGAGACTGGAAACAAAACTGATTACAAAAACATTGGCCTTTCAACCAGTGCCATTTGAGTCAAAGAAAACCATGAACAGGTAGCTTCGTGTGATTGCAGCGGATTTTATGAAGTAAGTAATTCTTGTCGGTAGCTCTTTTCCCTTTCGGGACCTACCGGTGGGAGATCGTACCTTGAAAACTGAATATTATGATTGCATAACAGGACGTGAGAATATGTGGAGCCACATTGCAGATACGCCATGAAATATCTGTTTCGATTGATAGAAATGAATACGAAGGAATATCGAAAGCTGATATTGAAGTTAAGGTATGGAGCGATAAATGTCTGGCATAAAAGTGTAGCAGTTACATAAGGCGTTGATACATGTTCGTAATAATGATACTTCCGGAGTGATCCGGTCATAGAATTGACGGTGCAAAACCGATGTGGGCAGAGTAATGACCTGCCACCTGTATTGCAGTTTTATCAGCTAACAAATAGGAAGAAGAGCATTCTTTTTATTTGTTAGCTGGTAAAACTGTGTGCATATTTAAGGAGGATTGAGTTTATGCAGAGAATACCAAAAGCAATAAATAAAAAGAGATTGGTAAGATATAAAGAAGGCGCAGAAATGTATAGCATGGGGATGAATAAGTTTCAGACACTTGCGAAAGATGCGGGAGCAATCTTAAAGATAGACAGAATGGTGCTGGTTGATCTTGATATATTTGATCAGTATTTGGAGTCCTTTCGTGTGAAATAAAAAGAAATTTAATGGAAAGATTTTTCGTATAACCAAAAATATCACTTGACTTTCGGTTAAACTAAAAGTATAATGATTATGAAGTGGATGGAGGTGTATATTGTGGCAAGAACAGGTAGACCAAAGTCAGAAAATCCGAAGAAGAAACTTATCGGATTAAAACTGACAGTGGACGAAGCCGCAAGACTGAAAGAATATGCATCCAAACATGACATGACCGTATCACAGGTACTGCAGAAGGGAATTGAAATACAGTATGAGATGGATATAACTTCAAGTACCTAAGTACGAAATCTCTTTCCTTGGGAAAGGAGAAGAGATGGCGCAATCAAGAAAGGATAACAAAGGAAGGGTTTTAAGAAAAGGCGAGACACAACGTAGCTGTGATGGAAAGTATGTATATACCTACACAAATCCAGAAGGAAAACGCCGGAGTATCTATTCTAAGGATATCAGGGAGTTGCGTGAAAGAGAAGCGAAGCTGATTAAGGATCAGTTGGATGGTTTAGATGTGTATGCCGCAGGAAATTCATCAATAAACTTTGTATTTGACAGATATATTTCAACAAAGTCAGAATTGAGAAGAACAACCATGCGGAACTATACATATATGTATGATCGTTTTATTAGAGGTGGTTTTGGAAAAAAGAAAGTAGCTGAGGTGAAGTATTCCGATGTGCTGAAGTTTTATCAGCATTTGCTTAAGGAAAAGGAAATGCAAATTAATACATTAGAGACAATTCACACAGTTTTACATCCTACTTTCCAGCTTGCGGTAAGGGATAACATTATTCGGAATAATCCAAGTGATGGTGTTATGGCAGAGATTAAGAAGAAACCAGGTAAAAATCACGGAATACGCCATGCTTTAACAGTGGAGCAACAAAGAGCCTTCATTAACTACATGGAAGATAAACCGACGTACTACCATTGGACACCTTTTTTTAAATTCTTGTTGGGAACAGGGTGCCGTATTGGTGAAGCGATTGGCATACGCTGGGAAGATGTGGATTTTGAAAAAAGGGTAATCAATATTAACCATAGCCTAATCTATTATTCCACACAGTACAAAGATCATCCAATGTGTTCGTTTTCAATATCTCTTCCAAAAACTGATGCGGGAATACGTTCTATTCCAATGATGGATGCCGTTTATGATGCACTTCAGATAGAATTGGAGGATCAGAAAGTAAACGGATTTAACAAAACAGAGATTGATGGGATGAGTGGTTTCATATTTACTAACCGTTTTGGAAATGTACACAATCCCCAGGCTGTTAATCGGGCAATAAAACGTATATACGAATCGTACAATGCAGAAGAAGTGGTGAAAGCAGCTAAAGAACATAGGGAACCATTGTTGATACCCCATTTCTCATGTCATCATTTGAGGCATACCTTCTGTTCAAGGTTTTGCGAGAATGAAACAAATTTAAAAGTGATTCAGTCTATTATGGGCCATGCAAACATAGAAACGACAATGGACATATATGCTGAAGTTACCGAAACAAAAAAGCAAGAGTCAATCCAGAATTTAGCACACACATTAGATGTATTTTAGGAAAGAGTCCTTTTGGACTAACGAGAGTACGACAAAATGGTGTGCCATACGACAAAGGTACGACAAAATCATAAAGATTAAAGTGTTTTAGAGGTCAATTTTACCGGCTTTCAGAACATGAAAAGTGCCTTATTAAAGGGCTTCACATCAAAATAAAATAAATTGACGTGAAATCCCGACGATGAAGACCATTGGCAAAGAAAGCCAGTAAAATCAAGGGTTTTCGGCTCCTC
>JAUNBT010000170.1:0-668 GCA_030526985.1 Lachnospiraceae bacterium
ATAAGTATTCTGAAAATATGCATTCGTGCTGGACATATATTCTTCCATTGCATATCCGGCTGCCGAAGTGTATTCTAATGTATAATTTTTCTGGCCTACCGTATTTAAAAACCGATCATAGCCTGCCGCTTCACGAAAGATCAAATATAAATCATAGGGGGTCGTATAATGGTCCGCATTATGAAGACCATTTGCATTGACAAAATAAGTATGGGTCGCTCCTAAACGTTTTGCCTCCTCATTCATCATCTCGGCAAAGTCTTCTACCGACCCTGCAATATATTCTGCCAAAATAACGGCACAATCGTTGTCAGATGCTACAAGCAGTGCATTAAACAGTCCCTCTACTGTCACAGTGTCTCCTTTTTTTAATCCACTTCGCACTACATTTCCTTCATCAAAAGTTATATCATGACTCAATGTAACCGTATCCTCAAAATTACCATGCTGCAAAGTTAAAAGTGCTGTCATAACCTTTGTAATACTGGCCGGATACATCTTATCAAATGCATGATAAGAAAGCCTTACCTCTTTTGTATCCTCGTTGACACTGAGTGCCGATTTTACATTATTCGTAAAACTATAATCTGTCGCCTCCGATACCGGAACAACTGCCAAATCCTGTGCCATTGCACTAATCTGGTCCACGGCATATGTTTTACTTACCT
>JAUNBT010000170.1:678-7258 GCA_030526985.1 Lachnospiraceae bacterium
ATGGGTCTTATAGGATGGAAGGGAAGATACTGTCTTTTCTCCACATCCGGTAAAAGCCACAGTTATGATAAGTAACGAAGCCAGCAAAAAGGCAGCACGCTGTTTTAATTTCATCTTCATAAACATCACCTGATTATTTATACATGTCACGCCAATCTAAATCACCACGTTCTAAGGCTTTAATCAAAAGCTCTGCAGTTGCTAAATTGGTCGCTAATGGAATATTATGAATGTCGCAAAGACGGAGTACATTAAAAACATCTGGTTCATGCTTCTTTGGTTCCTGTGGGTCTCTTAAAAAAATCACCATATCAATCAGATTATGCTCAATCTGAGATCCTAATTGCTGTCCACCACCTAAATGTCCCGCCAGATATTTGTGTATATTCAGATTGGTGACTTCTTCTATCAGCCGCCCTGTTGTCGCCGTTGCGTACAAATCATGTTTACTCAGAATTCCTCTATACGCAATACAGAAATTCTGCATCAGTTTTTTCTTTGCATCATGTGCAACTAATCCTATATTCATACCTTCATCTCCTTAATATCTTCTTTGCAAACCTACATTCAATACAAGACCCATACCTGTCATGTTACAGACAAGGGAAGTCGGACCATAACTGATAAAAGGCAGGGGCAGACCTGTATTCGGCAAAATTGCCGTGGCCACTCCAATATTGATAAAAGACTGAAAACAAATCAGCCCTGCCATTCCCACTGCAATCAGTTTTCCTGCCGTATCTCCTGCTCTGTTTGCTATCATAATACACTGTACCACAATAAAGGCCAAAAGTCCAATCACAATCATACAACCAACAAAACCTTTTTCCTCTCCAATCACGGAAAAAATAAAGTCTGTCTGCTGTTCTGATACCAATTCTGTGTCTTTTACTGTAATACTTGTGTCAGATGTCTCCTCCTCGTCAAGTGTCCCATTCGTAATTGTATTATTACTCTCAGAAATTGTATTGTTATCCAATCCTTTTCCAAAAATTTGTCCTGAACCGATTGCCATAACAGAATTATCCTGCTGAAATCTCGTCGTATTAGAATATTTTTCAGGCTCAATAAAAGACATAATACGGTTAACCTGATAATCCTTTAAAAGAATCTGATTTGGCGTTTGAATATAGAAAATGAAAATTCCGAAAACAGGCACCGCAATCAGCAGTATGTTTCTCACAAATTTTAAATTCAAGCCGCCGACAAAAATCATTCCGCAAAGGATAAAGGTAATATCTAATGTAGTGGATAAATCCGGCTCCTGCACAACCAAAAACAAGGGAATTGCACAAAAAAGTGCCAGTTTCACCAGTACTCTGAATTCATTCAAATCATCTTCATGCTCCCGGATAAAATAAGCTACAAATAAAATCATTATAATTTTTGCAAATTCGGAAGGTTGTAAGGATAAGCCTCCAATTGCAAACCATCTCTGGGCCCCTCCCACTGTTTTCCCAACAAAAAGTACAGCAAGGAGTGCGAGTACATTCGCACCATAAAAAAACCAGATATAATGAAAAAGCTTATTGTAGTCAATCAGGGATACAATGACCATTGCAGTTGTTCCAAGACACAGACCAAGAATCTGTTTATTTGTAAAACTGGGATCTGCACTCGTAACATACATAATTCCCATCATACCCGTTGCCAGAATTGTAAATGCCAGCAAGAAGCTGTAATTCCCTATATGGTATCTTCGATTCATTTTATCACGTCCTATTTATTGTTTAATCTTCAAGTCTTTAATAGGAATATTCGCCATGAGAGCCGGTGCACTTCCATGCCCATCTTCCCCATCTGTCTGGGTAATCTGAATATCCAATCCTTCTTTATCAATCTCCATATACTTTGATATTACTTCTAAAATATCATTTTTAATCATCTCCATAATCTCTGGAGAACAGTTAGCCCGGTCTGATACAAGTAAAAGCTTCAAGCGGTCCTTTGCCATATCTCCTGACGTACGTTTTCTAAAAAACAAATCCATGAGTCCCATGGTAACCCCTCCTTAATATCCTCTTTTGAATAATTTTCCAAGTTTATGAAAGAACCCTTCTGTAGTCAGTTCCATAAATGGTACTTCCTCTCCAAGAACCCTGTGACAGATATTACTATACGCTCTTCCTGCATCTTCACTGCTTCCTACAATTGGATTTCCTTCATTGGTTGCCACTACAATACTCTCATCATAAGGAACGACGCCAATCAAATCAATGGCTAAAATCTCAACAACATCTTCTACAGACATCATGTCTCCTCTTTTTACCATATCCATACGAATTCGATTCACAATCAGGTTCGTCTGTTTGATCTCATTCGCCTCTAACAACCCAATGATACGGTCGGCATCACGAATAGCTGATACCTCTGGTGTTGTTACAATTAACGCTCTGTCTGCTCCGGCAATCGCATTCTGAAATCCCTGCTCAATTCCAGCCGGACAGTCTAAGAGTATGTAATCAAATTCTTCTCGTAAATCGTCTGCCAGTTTTTTCATCTGTTCTGGAGATACCGCTGTCTTGTCCCTTGTTTGTGCAGAAGGCAGAAGATATAAATTCGGATATCTCTTATCCTTAATCAACGCCTGTTTTACCCGGCAGTTTCCTTCTACAACATCGACCAGGTTATAAACAATTCGATTTTCTAATCCCATGACTACATCCAGATTTCTGAGCCCGATATCTGTATCTATCATTACGACCTTTTTGTCTAATTTTGCAAGTCCTGTTCCCAGGTTCGCTGTGGTAGTCGTTTTTCCGACTCCTCCTTTACCTGATGTCACTACAATTACTTCACTCATCTCTTTCTCTCCTTCATTTTTTCTCTATGATCTTCTTTAAGAATTCGTATTAATGTCATTCATTAAGGAACGGGAAATCGGTTCAATATAGATATTCTCGTTCTCCACATAAGCAATTCTCGCCTCTGGATCACGAATCTCTTTTTTCTTCTTCTTTCCCTTCCTGTCATCGTCTGGAGAACGGGCAATTAAATCCCCAATTCTTACCTGCATTGGCTGCATATCCAAAGCAACCACAAAAGCTCCCCGGTTCTCTGGATAACCAGCACTTACACTTCCTTTTAAACATCCAAGGACCACAATATTACCACCAGCGATAACATCTGCTCCGGGATTCACATCTCCTACAATCACAATGCTCTTTTCTACCTCGACCGACTGTCCAGATCTTAATGTTCCTTTGTAGAATTGTCCATCTTTCGATAAATTAATATGATCTTGTCCCGCAGCAACAGGTGCGGTTCGAAGAAGTTCTTTTTTATAATCTTCTTTTTCCTTTGCAAATGCTTCCCGAAGACGTTTCCCATACTCCTCTACGGCTTCACGAAAGACTTCTTCATTTCTCTCATTCTCGTCCATAATATAAGAAATACGGACTTGACTGTTTTGTTCAATTTGTTCTATGACCTGATTTTGTTCCTCAAAAGTCAGCTCTTTTCCCTCAAATCGTATGGCAATCTGGCTGTCGCCGGTAAAAAATCGGTTAGACTGTAAAAACCGTTCGCCGACTAAGGGTAAAAGGGCTGCAAAATCCATCTCAGGATCAAGATACAACGTAAAGCCATATTTATTTCCTTTAATCATTACAGGATTTTTCATCATTGCACCTCTTTAATTAGTCATTGGACACTGTACCTGATGTTGGATACAATGCATCCTTATCCTCCTTCTCCTCATCCGTCAGGAGGTCAAAATAATATTTATATACATCCCTTGCTGTCTCTGCAGCATAGGAAGAAGTATAACCAAAAGGAATTACCGTTGTTACCGTAATCTCCGGATCTTCATAAGGACCATAGGAGATAAACAGTGCATGGTTCGCCCGCTTCGTATTTTCCTGAGCTGTACCAGTCTTTCCCGCAATTTTCAATGTCTTTAACGGCTTAAACAAATGGTCAATGCTGCTGTTCTTGCCATAAACCACCTGATACATACCATTCTTTACTGCATTCCATGTACTGTCGCTGACAGAAAGCTTCTCAATTAATTCTGGTTCATAGCTTTTTATTACCTCTCCATCTGCATTGGTAACATCTTTTAAAATACTTAAATTATAAAGATTTCCCTCACTGGCCAGAGCGGTGAGATATCTGGAAATCTGGCTTGGAGTATAGCTATTCGTGCCCTGACCGATAGCAGAACGAACGGAGTCTGTATCAGAAATACTTGGAGTCGACTCCGGAAGTTCAATTCCTGACTTTCTGTCAAAGCCAAACATTTCGGCATATTTTGTCAAGACTTCAAGTCCTCTTGCGGAATTATATTCTCCATTTTTTTGTCCCATCCTATATCCTACCTCATAAAAGAAGTAATTGCAAGACACTCCGATTGCCTGCTGAATATTTATTTTGCCATGATGACTTGGATAAATCCAGCATCGTGGTGATGGAGTAACCTCTGTAAAAATACCCTGGGCATCGATAATTGTATAGGGATCCACAATTCCCTCTTCCAAAGCTGCCACTGCTACCAACGGTTTATATGTGGAACCAGGTGCAGTCTTTTGCTGGGTTGCACGGTTATACATCGGACGGGTTTCATCCTCCATAAGGGAAGCAAAGTAATCGCTGTCGATACCGTTTGCCAGTTTATTATTATCATAGCTCGGATAAGAAACCAACGCTTTTACCGCTCCTGTATCGGAATCTGTAATTACGATGGAACCGGAACAGGGATCTAGTGCAAGCTGTGCCGGTGTAATTTCTAAGCTTCTTATCTTTCGCTGCATAAATTCATAGCTGCTTAACTGACTCGTTTTAAGAAGCGTATAATCGTCATCCTTTTTGGAATTTAAAACACCCTGATCATATAAGAGTAGACATACATCTCTTCCTGACAACTCTCCTGATTTTATCATATATTTATAGAGAAGTTTGTCAAAATCAGCCTGATTTTCAAGCTCTCCTGTGATATATTCAACCAATGCATCATACATCTCTTCCGTGTCATAATAGGCAGAAGACAAATCAAGCTGAGCGATATCGATCCACTCTTTATTAATCGCATAGCGCAAAAATTTCTCTAAGGAGATTCTATCATTCTTCCAATCCAAATAAGTTTCGTCACTGGTATTGATTAAATTTGTATTTAAAATTCCTGCATCGGCAAGCATATCATAAATAAAGGATGTATACTCCTGCATCTCATCACTTAAATTTCTCTGCTTATCTCCATCCTCTAACTGATTCCTTATCCGTGAAATAATATTGGTCCGTTTATCCACATAATCTGAATATACTGACTTTTCATGAGCAGAAGCCGAATCAGCATTCAGGGAATCGATATCTACTACATTATTGTCAATTAAAGCAAAGTATACATCGTTAATCGGAATCAGTTTTTCTGAACCGCCATCAGATGCAGACGTAAGCTTTGTAAGAATAATACCGGCAATTCTCCGCTCTAATAAATCATAGCAATATTTTTGAAGATCACTGTCTATGGAAAGACTCACATTATTGCCCGCTGATGCTTCTGTAGAGCTTGCGACTTGCAGGATTTTTCCCAGATTATTGACATAAACTTCCTGTTTGCCTTTTGTTCCACGCAGATATTTCTCCATCTCCTGTTCAATTCCACTCTTTCCAATCACATCTGTGGAATCGTAATAACCTGCATCATCTTCTGACTTTCCCTCGTTCATCTCATCCATCTCATCTGTGGAAATTACTCCCGTATAACCAATAATATGAGAAAAATACTTACTGTTATTATAAACCCGCAAAGAATCTGTTGTGACAGAAACTCCCGGGTATGCGTCAGGATTTTCCTCTATCGCAATCAAAGACTCTTCGCTGACATCATTTGCAATCGTCACCGGATTTGTCTGGGAATACCGGTTCATATAAACATTGTAACGGACTGCCATGATTTTTAAGGTATCTTCCATAGAATATTCATCTGAAATATCAAACATGGAAGTCTCTGTCAGACCGCCTTCCCCTGTTCGTAAAAATTGAAAGGTTTCTTCCGCAGAACTTTCTAACAGTTTCTGTCCTTTTTCCTGCTGGTCTTTCTCGAGACTTTCTATGCTTGTAATGCTATAGACATCTTTTAAAAAACGGGTCAGGGAATTACCGTCGACTGTATATTTTAACTTTCCCTTCTTCGTAAGAACAATGGGAAAATCATTGACAATCTCATCTCCATTCGTCTCTAAGAGCTTTATTAAATTATAAATCATCTTGTTTCTTTCATAGCTTTCTGTTGTCTTATTCTCCTCGGCAAGTTCAGCAAACTTGTCTGAGCTTTCCATCACAACAGTATAAGCAAGCTTATTATAAGCTAAAAGTTTCCCGTTCACATCATAAATATTGCCCCGAGAACCCTGCGTCGTGATTGTTTTTTTTGTCTTTAATACGAAGTTATCCAAATACTCCTCGCCGTCAATAATCTGAAGCTTAAACAGTCGGACAACTAAAATTGAAAATAAAAGAATTGCTGCAAGAAAAAACAAAAACAGCCGATTCGAAATCAAAGACAAGAATCCATCCTTTATCCTTTTTGGCATTATTTAAGCACTCCTTTTCTCATATTTGCGTAACCGGTTGTCAATCC
>JAUNBT010000171.1 GCA_030526985.1 Lachnospiraceae bacterium
TCCAGAAATTTTTTGCTGTTTAAGCAGTAATTTCATTCGTCAGTTTTTTTCCAAGAGATAACTCTAAAGCATTTTCCAAGGTAATGGTGGAAATGGCTTCCATGGCTTCTTTTGTAAAAAAGCCCTGATGGGAGGTGATAATTACATTGGGATAACTGGTAAGACGAACCAGATCTTCATCGGTCACAATTTCATTTGACTTATCCTCAAAGAAAAATGCATCTTCTTCCTCATACACATCTAAGCCAACGCCCAAAAACTTCTTTTTGTCTAAGGCTTCAATCAACGCTTTTGTATCAATCAGCCGTCCTCTGGAAGTATTAATTAAAATGACACCGTCCCGCATTTTTCCAATCGTATCCCGGTTGATGATATACTCTGTTTCCTTTGTCAGCGGACAATGTAGCGTAATTACATGGGAACAGCAAAATAATTTTTCAAGGGACACATATTCCACGCACAGGGACGGATCTGGGCAGGGGTCGTAGGCAATGATTTTCATTTTAAGACCTCTCAAAATATCCATTACCATTTGTCCGATTTTTCCCGTTCCAATAATGCCCACTGTCTTATCATGAAGATCGATTCCCATAAGGCCATGAATATTAAAATTAAAATCCCTGGTTCTTGTATAAGCCCGGTGAATTTTACGATTAGCACAAAGAAGCAGCGCAATGGTATATTCCGCTACTCCTTCTGGAGAATAACTTGGAACTCTCAACACATGAATTCTGTCTTTTGCTGCTTTAAGATCCACGTTGTTAAATCCCGCACAACGTAAAAGGACTGCTTTTACCCCTAATTGACAAAGCACATCGATTGTATTTTTATTCACTTCATCATTCACAAAGACACAGACTGCATCGCAATCTTTCGCCAATACAGCTGTGTCTTCGTTTAACTTTACCTCATGAAATTTTATGGAAAAATCAAGCTGACGGGCACCTGGTTCAAACCAGATTCTGTCATAAGGCTTCGTATCATAAAATGCTATTTTCATTGTGGTTCTCCTTTACTTTTTTATTAGGATAACCACTCTTTCCATTTCTTATCACTTTATTTTAACTTCACGCCTGTACCATCTGCCATTAAAATCATCTTATCGGCTCCTACCGGAGTCAGTGTATACTTAAGGCCAATAACGCCATTGCCCCCCATCGCTGCCGTCTCATTATAAAGTCTCTCAGAAAGCTGCTGCTTCATCTGATTTAACTCTTCTTCCTGCTCTACAACTTCTGTTTTCACAAGCTTTTGAGAGGACACAGGTCCCATATAGCTCTCTATTTCCTTTCCCTGAAAAAGGTCTGCCGTTGTCACAAAACCAGATGCAGCCGAATGTTTCTTTTCATCAGAAACATTCGGCACCGAAAGCTCTGTCTTACTCTTTCCCTGCTCTTTTTCATAAGCTTTGATCATCTGTGTACTAATCACTAATTCCCGCCGCTTATCTGCATAAGCCGCCTTAATAACCTCAATCTCCCGGTCCTTTAACTTTCCAGTCTCGACTTTTTTGTTGAATTTGCTCTCTAATTCATCTAATTGCTCTAGCTGGGTCATTTTCTTAAGGGGACGAAGGTATCCTGAGATTCCTCTGTAGCATCTTGGGCAGAGAATATACCGTTCCTCTTTATCGACAACTGTCCCCTTTGAATAAATACCCAGAAAATTCCCGCAAAAATAACAATTGCTCATATATGTCCTTCTTTCTTTCGGCTGCTTTTAAGCCTCGTCAATTGCCTTTCCAATATCATTTCTCATGTACTTATTGGAAAATGCAATCCATTCTGTCGCCTTATAAGCATTTGCTCTGGCTTCTTTTAAATCTGCCCCTTTTGCCGTCACTCCAAGGACACGGCCACCGTTAGTCACAATGCCTTCCTCTGTCTTTTTTGTTCCGGCATGGAACACATAATAGCCTTCTTTCCCTTTAAAATTCTCAAATCCGGTTATTACTTTCCCCTTCTCATAGGCGAGAGGATATCCATCGGAAGCTAAAACAACACAGACTGCCGCATTATCTTCAAATTCTAAGGTGAGTTCAGACAAACGTCCATCCACACAGGCTTCCATCACTTCGATCATATCATTTTTCATACGAGGCAGTACGACCTGAGCTTCCGGGTCTCCAAATCTCGCATTGTATTCTAATACCTTTGGTCCATCTTCAGTGAGCATAAGTCCTGTAAATAAAATACCGGTAAACGGACGACCTTCTGCTGCCATAGCATCTATCGTTGGCTGGTAAACATATTTTTCACAGAATTCTTCCACTTCTTTTGTGTAAAATGGGCTTGGAGAAAAGGTTCCCATACCACCGGTATTCAACCCCTGATCACCATCCTTTGCCCGTTTATGGTCTTGGGCAGAGGTCATGCATTTTATTGTTTTACCATCACAAAATGCCAGTACAGATACCTCCCGTCCTGTCATAAACTCCTCTATCACAATGGTATCACCGGCAGTACCAAACTGTTTATCGAGCATGAGCGTCTTAACACCATCAATTGCTTCTTCTCTATTCTGACAAATCAGCACACCTTTTCCAAGAGCCAGTCCATCTGCTTTCAAAACAATTGGCATCTTCGCTGTCTCAAGATAAGTGATTGCCTTATTTGGATTAGTAAAGGTTTCATAGGCAGCCGTAGGAATGTTATATTTTTTCATTAAATCTTTGGAAAATGCTTTCGATCCCTCAATAATCGCTGCATTTTTTTTCGGCCCAAATACTCTTAAGCCTTCTTTTTCAAAAGCATCTACTACGCCACCGACTAAAGGATCATCCATACCGATAATCGTGAGCCCAATCTCATTCTCTTTTGCAAATGCTGTCAATTTATCAAATTCCATAGCACCAATCGGTACACACTCTGCTAATTCACTGATTCCCGCATTGCCCGGTGCACAGTATATCTTATCTACTTTTGGACTTTTTGCCACAGCCCAGGCGATGGCATGCTCTCTTCCGCCGCTTCCCACAATCAGAACTTTCATGGCTACCTCCTAATTTTTACTCTTCCGTCTTCCATCGTTATTTTATCGTTTGCAATCAAATCGATTGCTTTTGGCATAATAACCCACTCTGCTTCTTTCATGACACGAAGCTGGAGTTTTTCAGGCGTATCATCATCTTGTATTTCTACTGCTTTTTGTAAAATAATCGGTCCGGTATCCGTTCCTTCATCTACAAAATGTACTGTGGCTCCTGTCACTTTTACGCCTCTTTCCAATGCTTTTTCGTGAACCTTTAATCCATAATATCCCTTTCCACAAAAAGAAGGAATCAAGGCAGGATGAATATTAATGATTCGATTTCTAAAATACTTTATAATCTTTCCCGGAATGACCACCAGACAGCCTGCCAGCACGACAAGATCAATCTCTCTATCTGTAAGTGCTTCAAAAAGAGCATCGTTAAAGGCATCTCTTGAAGGAAAATCCTTTGGCGATACGGCTTTCGCCTCGATTCCGTGCTCTTTTGCACGGGTCAGGGCGTAGGCATTCTTATTGTTACTGATAACGACCTCAATCCGGGCATTAGAAATAGTACCTGCTTCAATCCCATCTATAATTGCCTGCAGATTTGTTCCGCCACCGGATACTAATACAGCCAGTTTTAGCATAATTTGACTCCCTTTTCACCGGAAACAATTTCACCCACAACATAAGCCTTCTCTCCTGCTGCCTCCACTGCCTTTAAAGCTTTCTCCACATCCTTAGGATCTAAGGCAAGCATCATTCCGATACCCATATTGTAAGTATTATACATCATCTCTTCTTCTATTCCGCCCTCTTTTGCTAAAAGCTTAAAGATTGCCGGAACCTCATAGCTGTCTTTCTTCACAACTGCTTTCACACCGTCTGGAAGCATTCTCGGAATATTCTCATAAAATCCACCACCTGTGATATGGCTGCATCCTTTGATTGTCACACCGGCTTCTCTTACGCTTCTTAACGCTTTTACATAAATCTTCGTCGGCTCTAACAGGGCTTCTCCTAAGGTTCTTCCAAGTTCTTCATAATATGTGTCAAGTTTCTCTTTTTCCATCGGAAATACTTTTCTTACAAGGGAATAACCATTACTGTGTACACCGGAGGAAGCGATTCCAACTAAAACATCTCCAGGTTTTACTTCTTTTCCTGTAATCAAATCTTTCTCATCTACAATTCCTACGGCAAATCCGGCCAAATCATACTCGTCTTCCGGATAAAATCCTGGCATCTCTGCTGTCTCTCCACCGATTAAAGCTGCATCTGACTGTTTACATCCTTCTGCCACACCGCTTACAATCGTTGCAATCTTCTCTGGAAAATTCTTTCCACAGGCAATATAGTCAAGGAAGTATAATGGTTCCCCACCTGCACAGGCAATATCATTCACACACATAGCAACACAGTCAATCCCGATTGTGTCATGCTTATCTAGTAAAAACGCCAGCTTTAATTTTGTTCCCACACCATCGGTACCGGATACTAAAGTCGGGTTTTCCATATCTTTAAATTTTTTCAAAGAAAAAGCTCCGGAAAAACCGCCGATATTCGTAAGTACCTCCGGTCTCATCGTTGCCTGTACATGCTTTTTCATTAATTCTACTGATTTGTAGCCTGCTTCAATATCCACACCGGCATTTTTGTAATCCATGTTTCGCATCCTCCTGAAAATAATAAATTGTTTGTCTATCTGCAACTGTTTTAGAGCTTGGCTCTGATCAGTTACACCGATTTCATCAAATATGATATCTGTTTTCCAATTTACAGATACATAAATTATAATAGCACAAAACAATTTACTTTCCTATTCATATTTATTTATTCTTTTGATTTTTGATGAAATTGGATATTTTTTTTTTATTTTAAAGGGATTGTTCGTGCATTTTTTTTGACTGAATATTCTAATAAATAGGAATAATAATCTCTTTTTTATCACATGATTCTACTGAATCTGTACTTTCCTTTTCCGTGTCCAGTTACAGATTCGATTACGCTTTTTTCTGCTAATATTTTCAATAATTCGGAAGCTCTGGTTTTCTTTAATCCTGTCACTTTCTGAATATCTGTCCTGCCAAAAATTTTATCACAGCCAAACTGTTCATATATAACCTGAAAATAGCGCTTTGTTTTCTCCGAAATTCCATCAAGCTCATTCAAATCAAATAACATAATATCAACGTCCGCTTTTTGATCCTGTCTTTCTTTCTCTAAATCATAAAAGCCACTCACATGCATTGTTCGATTATGCAATTCATGATGTTCCCCGCAAAGAAGATTCCGTAAAAACAACTCCAGATATTTTGTTGTTTCATGGATTCCTTTTATTAAATTATTATAATTGGCGCGCACAAGTGCATTTCTAAAATACCATGCATTTTCAGCAAAAATGTCATTCGTTACTTCAAAACCAAGTGTTCTTAAATATTTTATAAAAAAAACCGCAGTTGTTCTTGTATTTCCTTCTCCAAAGACATGAATTTGCCACAGTCTTGAAACAAAAAAAGCAAAATGATGGATAATTTCATTCATTGATAAACCTTTATAGCTATAGCCTCTTTCCACAGAAAAATCATATTCTAAAGTCGCTCTAAGCTCCGAAGCACTTCCATAAAGAACCGTTTCTCCATCTAAAACCCATTCTTTTTTCGTAATATTATACTCACGTATTTTCCCAGCATGCTTATAAATACCAGTAAACAATCTTCGATGAATGGAAAGATATTCATTAGGAGTAAAGCTAAATGCTTTTTCAGAAAGAACTTGTACAATCCGTGCAGATACCTTATCTGCTTCTTCCGTTCTTTTTTCATCCTTTGACTCTGGATTTTCCTCGTAGTATGTTTCTAACAGCTGTTGAGCTTCTTCTATTGATATTTTTCCCTCAATATTCTTAATTGCTGTATCAATTAAATAATTGGACGGCTTTAGTCCATCTACAGCTTGAAGACCAATTGCTGTATTCCAGGCATAACCTTTTTCTCTCTTACCTGGTTCTTTTTGAATCAAATATTCTTTAAAAGGATCCCTGTCCATGTGATTACCCCCATCAAAAAACTCTAAAGCCGTCCGCCACTTTTACATCTGTTTCATATACTCTTTATATCCAAGTTCATCCAGCTTTTCGGCTTTTTCTACTACCTGGTTCTTTAATTTTTCAGCATATGCTTTTAAACGGTCTAATAATTCCGAATCTGATGTTGCTAAAATTTTTGCTGCTAAGATTCCGGCATTTGCACCACCGTTAATCGCTACCGTTGCAACCGGGATACCGGATGGCATCTGAACGATGGAATACAAAGAATCTACACCGCCAAGATCGGAAGTCTTCATTGGAATTCCAATTACCGGCATTGGGAAGATGGCCGCACACATACCCGGAAGATGGGCTGCTTTTCCCGCTCCGGCAATGATTACCTTAAAGCCTTTACTCTCCGCTGATTTTGCATACTCAAAAAACACATCCGGCTCTCTATGCGCGGAGATGATTGTCATCTCGTAATCAATTCCAAGTTCCTCTAAAATATCTGCTGCTTTGCTCATGATGGGCATATCAGAATCGCTGCCCATAACAATACCTACTTTTGCCATAATTTTTTCTCCTTTTCTCATATTCCTGTCACTGCCATTGTCCGGAAAATAAGCTTCTCCGAATCTGAACAGTTATGACATTTTATTATTTAGTGAAAGGGCTTATTCAGCTCCTCTGTTCCTGAAAGTACAAATTGTCCATCCTGAATCAGGACTATTCTTGTGCCATCCTGTTTAACAGCGGCAATCTCCGACAATTCATCGTAAGGAATGGTGATATCTAAATGCCAGTTAAAATACGCTTTTGATTCATCCTCAAACCGGAGTAAAGAGCATTCATTTTCCTTTGCAATTATTTCCTTCCCGTCCGGATTGTACACTTTGTTCTCCTCTGCATGGGAATAACAGGTATCTCCCAAGGCGAAATGGGGACCCATCTTTTCTGCGATTAAAATTGGAAGTTTATCTTCAATCTTATAATCTCTTGCCATTTGATAAGCCGTCGTATTTGTGCCGATGGCAAACTCACCGATAGGCAAAGTGTCATGGTGAGCAAGAACATTTTCCCTGACATAGGCTTTATTCTTCTCTTCTTCCTCAAAATTCGTGCAGCTATAATCAACCACTTTTCCATCTTTGAAAATAATCTTTAAATTTTTATAATATAATCCATTTAAATAGACTCCTGTCACATGCAAAATGCCGCCTGTTCCGTTAAGCTTT
>JAUNBT010000011.1:0-13785 GCA_030526985.1 Lachnospiraceae bacterium
AATGTAAATATAAATAATGTAAAAAAAGAGACCTTGTTTTAAAAGGTCTCTTTTGACGAATCTGTTATAGATGAAAAAGTATAACCAGATTCGTTTTGATTTTTAATTTTTTAATGACATGAAATCTTTGCAAATCTTAGCTGAAGAGAGCGAAGATAATAAATGTCATTGAGAAGATTGTCATTGCAGGTGGGTCAATATGGGAATCACAGTGGCTGTTGAATGCATTACCCATGAAATCACCAACGAGAGAAGTAATGATACCCCAAACAACACCCATGATAACACCCATCCAAAGGTTGTTATATTTTACTGCACAAAGAACAGCTGCGTTAGCTGCAGGTAATGCAATGTGGTGAGTTGTTGGACCAGCAAGACCAAACTCTGCAAGGATTAATGTTACAGCAGCGATACCGAAGCAGATGCTTGGGAAGTTTGCTGTAATCAGTGCTGCGTTTTCCATTCCAACCTGGTTGATTAAGGACACGCCTACACCACCAACCATAAGACCAACAGATGCACCGAGAACGATGTTGTAAACAAGACCTTTTCCGCCTGTGATCCAGGTTCTTGGGCCACTGCCTTCGTATTTTCCAACGAGTCCGGTAGAACCGAAGATGAAACGGCAAAGGATACCACAAGTTGCAACTGTCATAGCTACTGTATCTGTGTTTAATCCAAGAACGGTTCCATATACATACTGGATTAAGAAACCGAGAACACCGAATACACCACCAACTACTAATACGGAAGCGTCAGCTGTTCCATTTAATGGGCTGACAATGTCAGCACCGCCGTCGATTAATTTTTTCTTGTTTGCTGCAAATGCTGCGGCTGCAACGCCACCAACGAATGCAATATGTGGTCCGAAGTAAGAACCGAAAGCGATACTTCCAACTGCTAAATCAGCACCGCCTGCCATAGCTGCTACTGCACCTGCAATAGCCATAAAACCTGTCATAACGAAAGCATATAATCCGCCGATTGCTGCGCCAAATACGCCGCCACCGAATGCTGCTACTAATGCGAATAAATTCATAGTACACCTCTCCTTATTCATTTATGGTGGAGCAGACCGCTTTACTGGTCTGCTCCGTTTTTTTCAATTGTTATAACTTATGCAAATAGACTAAAAATATGATTCATCTGCAGGATAAATTAGTCTTCTTTTGCCCATCCGAAGGAACACTTAACAGCTTTGTTCCATCCAGCTACGATCTTATCTCTATCTGCTGCGTCCATAGCAGGATCAAAGATCTTAGAAATCTGCCAGTTCTTGATAACGTCTTCTTTGCTATCCCAATATCCTACAGCAAGACCTGCGAGGTAAGCAGCACCCATAGCTGTTGTCTCGATACAAACTGGTCTATGTACAGGAGCGTCGATGATATCGGACTGGAACTGCATTAAGAAGTTGTTAGCACAAGCACCGCCGTCTACTTTCAGAGCGGATAACTTGATTCCGGAATCTTCTTCCATAGCTTTTAATACATCACGGGACTGATAAGCTAAGGACTCTAAGGTTGCACGGATTACATGGTATTTGTTAACACCACGGGTGATTCCTACGATAGTACCACGAGCGTACTGATCCCAATGAGGAGCTCCAAGTCCTGTAAATGCAGGAACAACATAGCAGCCATTTGTATCAGGAACTCTTGTAGCCATGTATTCGGAATCTGGTGAAGTATCAACCAGTCTCATCTCGTCTCTTAACCACTGAATAGCAGCACCAGCTACGAAGATAGATCCCTCTAAAGCATAATTCACTTTGCCGTCTAATCCCCATGCAATTGTAGTTACAAGGCCGTTCTTGGAGAATACAGGAGCTTCGCCTGTGTTCATAAGTAAGAATGCACCTGTTCCATATGTATTCTTGGCTTCACCGGCTGTGAAACATGTCTGGCCAAATAATGCAGCCTGCTGGTCACCAGCAGCACCAGCGATTGGAATCTCGCCGCCGAAAAGTGCAGGATCTGTTGTGCCGTAAACACAGCTAGAAGGTTTTACTTCTGGAAGCATGGATTTCGGAATATTCATCTCAGCAAGAATTTCATCATCCCACTGAAGATCGATAATGTTGTAAAGCATTGTTCTAGAAGCGTTAGAGTAATCTGTAACATGTACTTTGCCGCCTGTTAACTTCCAGATTAACCAGGAATCAACGGTACCGAAAAGTAAATCGCCAGCTTCTGCTCTTTCTCTTACGCCTTCTACATTGTCAAGGATCCATTTGATCTTAGTTCCGGAGAAGTAAGCATCAATTACAAGACCTGTTTTACTTCTGATTGTATCAACAAGACCCTTATCTTTCAGGGAGTCGCAGTATTCGGAAGTACGTCTGCACTGCCAAACGATTGCGTGATATACAGGTTCTCCTGTATTCTTATCCCAAACGATTGTAGTCTCACGCTGATTCGTAATACCAATACCAGCGATATCTTCTGCAGTGGCATTGATCTTGGACATAGCTTCCTGAGCTACACCCATCTGAGTTGCCCAGATTTCGTTGGCGTCATGCTCAACCCATCCAGCCTTTGGATAAAATTGTGTGAATTCTTTCTGCGCTACACTGCAGATTTCACCTTTCTCGTTGAAAAGAATACAACGGTTACTGGTTGTACCAGCATCAAGAGCCATCATGTACTTAGCCATAAACAAAAACCTCCTTAAATTTTAAATAGTAAGTTGAACCCCTGCTGACTGCTTATGCGGCCAGCATCGAGTGATATTCGCAAAAAAAGTCAAAACAGATGAGACGGCAGCGCCTGCCGTATATATGCTGCTTTGACTCTCCTTCTCTAAGCAAATATCAACTTGATTTATGAGTAAATTTTAACATATCAGCGCAATAATTGCAAGTGTTTTTATACATTTTTTTCAAATTACATGTACCAGAGCCCTTGATTTGTTGTTGAAATTGCTGTAGCACCGGCATCTAAGGCCCCGATAATATCCTCTTTGTAACTAATCAGTCCGCCTGCAATTACATGGCGGTCAATGGTGCGGCATACATCAGAGAGTACTCTCGGCATAACTCCGGGAAGGATTTCAATAAAGTCGGGATGAGACTGTTCAATCTGTTTTTTTACATTTTTAATTGCCAGAGAATCTAATAGGAAGAAACGCTGGATGGTGAACAGCTCTAATTCTTTCGCACGTTTAATCAGTGATGATTTTGTACTTATAATGCCATCGGCCTTCGTGTTCTGTTTTATGTAATCAACAGATACTTCTTTACTGGAAAGTCCTTCGATCATATCCATATGAACAAAGGCATATTTACCTGCCTCTTTGATTTGATCTACAATGTCAGCGATGTTAATTACGGTTCCATATAAGATGAAGATATTCTGGCATTCTGTCTTTAAACAGTTTGTAAGTCCTTCATCATCCCGTATGGCTGCGATGATGGGATAATCTTCAAAAGCTTCACGGTATTTTTTGTTCATTTTAAATAATCCCCCTGATTTGTATTTTTTTTCTTACTCTATATTGTACACTTTTTTCGATATGATTCCAAGTGATTTTGTAAAAGAAGTATAGGAATATATTGTTACAAAGAAACATAGTGAAAAAAGTTATCATCAATCGGAAAGAAAATAACCTTGTGTTTTATTAAAAAGCATTATATAATTTTCCACTGTAGGGAAAATAAAAACAAGGAGAACAACAGGAGGAGAAAATTGAATAAGAAAAGTATGGACCTGACGAAAGGAACCATATGGAAACAGCTTTTGCTGTTCGCACTGCCCTTACTTGGTGCTAGTCTGATACAGCAGCTTTACAACACAGTAGATTTGCTGTTTGTGGGAAATTTCGTAGGAAAAGAGGCGTCTGCTTCGATTGGAAGCAGCTCCATTATTATTACATGTCTGGTTGGATTTTTTACAGGCATGTCAGTGGGAACCAGTGTTGCGGTGGCGAAAGCGGTAGGAGCTAAGGACAAAAAGAAGCTCTTTGACCATATTCATACGGCGATTGCATTTAGCTTCGTGGGCGGACTTGTACTTACGGTATTGGGTTATATTGGCGCCCCTTATTTTCTTAGATGGGTGGGAGTGCCGGAAGAGATTATGCCGATGTCCCTGACTTATATGCGGGTATATTTCTTTGGGACGATATCGATTGTAACTTATAACCTGGGTTCTGGAATCATACGCGCCATGGGAGATTCTAAATCACCGATGGTAATTCAGTTAGCGGGCGGAATCGTTAATGTTATTATGAATACGATTTTCATTGTCGTGTTAAAAGCAGGAGTCGCAGGAGCTGCCTATGCCACAATCTTTTCTCAGACATCGGCGGCATTAATGACGCTTTATTATCTGGTCAAGAAAAATGAGACGGCAAAACTTCATTTTCGGAAACTTCGAATTCGTGCGGAATCGATGAAAGAGATTTTGAAGGTTGGTGTACCGTCAGGATTGCAAAGTATTGTCATTAGTTTTTCCAATATTATTATCCAGAGCAGAATTAATTCTTTTGGTGTCGATGCGATGGCGGCATTTTCTGCTTATTTCAAAGTGGAATTATTGATTTATCTTCCAATTCTGGCATTTGGACAGGCAATGACGACCTTTGCCGGACAAAATATGGGTGCCAATAATCCGGTTCGGGTCCATAAAGGAACAAAAAACTGTATTATTATGGGAATTATTTATGCGGTGGTCAGTGCGGCGATATTACTGGTGCTGGGAGATATTGTATTTGGAATCTTTAATCATGATCCGGCGGTTATTTCCTATGGAAGACAGTTGATTCGCATCAGCTTTCCATTTTACTGGGTGTATGTTATTCTTGAAGTGCTTTCTGCAACACTCAGAGGAACAGGAAAGGCGGTTGCGCCGATGGTGATTACGGTGTGTAATATATGTATCTTAAGAACAATCGTATTATTTGTGATCATGATGTTTTTCAATGATATTCGAGGTGTTGCTATGACATATCCGATCAGCTGGAGTACAACATCCATCTGTATGTACATATATTATAGAAAATACAGCTATCGGCTGGAAAGTTGACGAGTGGATTTCAAATCTTTATTTTTAAATGAAAAAAGTATTTTCAAATGAAAAGAGAAAAGATGTAAAGGGTGTTTTCCCCTTTATCTGGAAGAGATAGAGGGAAAACACCCTTTTTTTCGCATATTTTTCTGTAAATAAAGGAAAGTGCACAGCGAATACAAGAGATTAAAATAAAAAACAGGGCATAATACCGAATAATTAACAGTTTAAAATAAAAAAATGTAGAAAAAATCAAAAAATATATTGACAAATAGAAAGTAAACTGTTATTATATACATATAAACAAAAAAGAAACACAGTAACCTCTGTTTCATATCCATTTTCTAAATGAGAGACGAGAAATCCTTTAGAAAGTTGGTACAAAGCATTCGGAAGAATTTAATCTTTAGTCCTTATGTGTATGGAGAATACAAGATAGGCCACTGAGATTGTAGAAAGAATGATTGAGACAATGCTTTGGAAGAAAGACAGGGAGCATATAGGAGGGTAGTCCGTTGGGAACGATAGAACAGAATAATCAATATGAGAGCGGTAGACTTTATACCCTGTAAGAAAGACCAGCTGCACCGATGAATAGGAAGAATCCTTACTTAATATATAGAAGGAATTTAGCAGGATGGTAATATCGAAGAAGTCCTCATATTGAGCAACTACCGTATAAGAATAGAAGGAGACTTATTACGATAAGCTTTTTCTATATAGAAAAAACAGATAGCAAACTTTCAATGAACACAAGGTTCATAATACAGGGAGATGTTACTAATTCATTTATTTATATTTAGAATCGATGTAATGTCAGTACATATTTTTGATTTAAGAATTTAAGTCAGAGGTAGGATAATTCTCATTACACGAGAAAGAGGTAGACGAATTGAATAACGAAGAACAGTAAAACAACCATTATATCCGGTTTTGTATCACAGATATAATGGTTGTTTTCATTTGTTTTGCAAATCCTTTTATTATTTAAAATCAATTCGTTTTCCAGTAAATCTTTCTTCAGCAAACAGTATATCGTCGATGAAATCCTGAATATTCGTATAAGAGTAGCGGTGGAATATAATCTGCCAGTCAATCAACAAAGATAATGTGTATGCCTTGCGTTTTACCTGAAGATCGGTAATCATATCAAAATCCGGGTAAGAAATCATACCTGCAACACGGAACCAGTTGACAACAGCAGCAAATCCCGGTGCATCTTTTAAAATAGTTTGTGCAAAGTCATTCTGAAGACCTGAAAGACCTTTATAGATATCTTTAGCATCCTGGTCCCAGTTGTCAATAAATCGGTTGATATAAGTGTGGTACATCTCACAGATACAAGTTAAAAGATAAGCCTTAAATTCCTTTCTTTCCTTCTCTGACGGAAAATCCCGGAAAGTGGCAGCGGCATACTGGGAAATCAGATTGCCCCAAAAGTAACCGATATCATAGGAAAATGGTCCGCAAAATGTAAATTCCATATCGATTGCCTTCATGGAATCTTCCGATGCAAACAGATTAGAAGTATGTAAATCTGCATGAATCAGACATTCTCCGCTTGTCATATAAATGTGGCGCAGCTTATACCGCTCTGTCACAAAAGCAGGATCTTCTGTCAGCGAGCTGACAAAGGGAAGAAATTCTTCTCCGACAGTAATATCATAACCGGCATCAAACAAATTAAGAAAGAGCCCTGTCTCCATAATCGGACGCATATCTTCATTCAAAAAACGAGCAGATAACTGACGAAAATCCGCTGTCTCCAAATAATATTCCGAAGTATAAAATGCTGTGTCAGCTAAAAAATTGCCGCACTGGATTCCTAAGAGAGGAAAAAGCCGGTTCTGATTCATCTGAAATCGGACAATCTTTCGACCATCTCTAGAGGCATCTTCCATAGCAAATACCCGATTCTCATCATCAATAAAATAAATATCCGGAACATAATCGGGTGCGATTGCGTGGAAAATACGCATGGCATCATATTCTAATCGATTCCTTGCTGTAGTCATTAATCCACCGGACATACGGGCAGTCTCTCTCGACTGCTTGACAACAAAAGAAACGTCATCAGACAAAGAAACGATAAAAATGTAATTCACATAGCCGTCTCCGGCATCCTCCGCACTCTGACTGCCGTCGCCAATCTCCGTAATCGAAATAGGACCGGAAAAATCAAATTGGGGCATATGTACTTTTAAATAAGGAATCATATTTATTTTGTCCAAAATTAACATAAAACACCTCCGACAGTCATCATAATATAGTATATTATACAATGTCCATCCTGCAAAAGAAAGAGAATAATAGGAAAGACAGGTGGAAATTATTGGTGTACTAATATTGGCATGGTATTATTGACGCACTAACCAGGGATTTGGAAGTCCCTGTTCCTCTAAAACACAGCTTTTTAAAGAATTTTTCACCATATCATGGATAGTCTGGTCCGAGTAAAATGCCATATGAGGGGATAGAATCACATTCGGATAGCCTCTCAGTATAGACATTGTGCGGTGAGGGAGAATGTCATTTTTACGGTCGTAATAATACAGGTCAAATTCTTCTTCGATGACATCTAACCCGGCTGCGCCAATTTTCCCGGATTCTAAAGCGTCCATTAAATCGGAAAGGCAAATCAGACTTCCTCTGGCAGTATTGATGATAACTACATTTTCTTTCATTTGGGAAATAGCTTCCTTATCTATCATGTGAAATGTCTCATCAGAAGACGGCATATGAAGACTGATCAAATCGCACTCTTTATATATAGTAGAAAGATCTGTGTAGGAAGCATATTTTTTTACTGTATCATTCTGATATTTATCGTAAGCGAGAATGCGGCAGCCAAAGCCGGAGAGCAGTTCGATTAGAGTAGTTCCAATTCGTCCGGTTCCAAGGACTCCCACAGTAAGATTTTTCATGACACGGCCTTGGATCCCTTTTAGCGTAAAGTCGTTAATGGCTGCTCTTGCCATAACCTGTTTCATCCGGCGCAGGGACATCAGCATAAGCATTAGTGTATATTCTGCCACGCAGTGAGGGTCATAGGTGATGTTGCTTACCTTGATGCCCAGCTCTTTTGCAGTTTGAAAGTCAATATGATCATAGCCGATGGTCCGTGTTGTGATCATCTTAATCCCCATACGGGAAAGTTCCATAAGCATTGGCTTGTCTATTGGTGTGGTAATGATATTGATATAGTCATATCCTTCGGCTAATGACAGGTTCGAAAGGGTGGGGCGTTTGTCTGTAACACCTAACTCAATCTGATATTTTGAAGCATAATCTTGAAAGATAGGACCTTCATCAAATGACCGGTAACTGTATACAAAAACTTTCATTTATAAACTCCTTTTTCCTATTTTAATTAATATAAAATGACATTTTTTATCATAGTACAATCTGCACAAAAATACAAGGAAAACTATGGACAGCCTGATTTTCCTGTGATAGAATAAAACAGGTCATGCGGTTATGATTTAATAGATAAAGCGAAAGGAGTACTTTTGAATGATTAATAAAAATTACTTAAAATTACCGGGAAGCTATTTGTTTGCCACAATCGGACGTAAGGTAAAAGAATTTACAGAGGCGAATCCGGATAAGACGATTGTGCGTCTTGGAATCGGGGATGTATCTCTTCCTATGGCACCGGCAGTGGTAAAGGCAATGCATGAAGCTTCCGATGAGATCGGTGCAGCAATTAAAGGATATCCGGATTATGAGGGATATGAGTTTTTAAGAACAGCAATTCGTGAGAATGATTTTACAGCAAGAGGAATCGAGCTTGGATTAGATGAGATTTTTATTAATGATGGAGCAAAATGTGATTCCGCTGATTTAGGCGATATTTTCAGCATGGATTGTAAAGTTGCAGTATGTGACCCGGTTTATCCTGTTTATGTGGATTCGAATGCGCTGGTAGGAAGAGCGGGAGACTATGTGAAAGAGCAGGGACGTTGGAGCAATTTGATCTACATGCCTTGTACAGCAGAGAATGGTTTTGCACCGGAGCTTCCAAAGGAGACACCAGATTTAATTTATTTATGTTTCCCAAATAATCCGACAGGGGCTACTGTTACAAAATCCCGTCTGCAGGAATGGGTAGATTATGCCAACAAGACAGGAGCTGTTATTATTTTTGATGCAGCTTATGAAGCATACATATCAGAAGATGATGTACCACATTCTATTTATGAGTGTGACGGAGCAAAGACCTGTGCAATCGAGATGAGAAGTTTTTCCAAGAATGCAGGATTTACAGGAACCCGTCTTGGATATACAGTAGTACCGAAAGAATTGGTACGAGACGATGTATCCCTGAATACTCTGTGGCTCAAACATCAGGAGATTAAGTTTAATGGTGTATCTTATATGGTACAGAGAGCAGGCGCTGCTGTGTATACTCCGGAAGGAAAGACACAGACTGCTGAGCAGGTTGCATATTATATGAAGAATGCCAGAACAATCCGTGACGGATTAGCAGAACTTGGCTATACCGTATCCGGTGGTGTGAACTCTCCATATGTATGGTTACAGACACCGGAGAAGATGACTTCCTGGGATTTCTTTGACTTCTTATTAGAGAAGGCAAACGTAGTTGGAACACCGGGATCTGGATTCGGTCCTTGTGGTGAAGGCTATTTCAGACTGACAGGTTTCGGAAAATATGAAGACACCTTAGAAGCATTAAAAAGAATAAAAAATATATAAAGTTTATTAACAAAAAATAAACAATGTTTTTGAGAGGCCGGACAGCATAAAAATAAGCTGAACGGCCTTTTTTGCCTGTTTTTGTTTATTTTTTAAAGAAAAAAACAAAAAATATGAAAAAAATAAGCTTTGTAGTAGAAAATGCAATAAGAATGAAAAGAAAAGATTAGGAACTTGTAAAATTTTGATAAAATAATGAGCTGTCTAATTGACACTTTTAGACAGATTGTGATATACTTTTCACATCATATATCAAATAGAAAAGGAGAAGACATATGAAAAAACTGATTGCTTTATTAATGGCAGTGACTATGGTCGCTTCAGTATTTACCGGCTGCGGTTCCAGCGGAGAATCCTCCACAGGTGCTGACGGCGAGGGAAGTGTAAAAGACACATTAGTTGTCGGAACAGACGCAGATATTAATACTCTGGATCTTCAGAAACAGAATGACCAGATCAATAATATCATCTTAAAGAATACCCACCAACAGCTGGTATTCTTCAGCAATGAACAGACCTTCGAGCCAGGACTGGCTACAGAGTGGGAGTTCACCGACGACACACACATCCAGTTCAAATTGAGACAGGATGTAACATTCAATGATGATGCAGCTACACCGATGACTGCAGAAGATGTTAAGTTCACACTTGACATGGCGATGGATACAGATGGCGGAAGCCTTGTTTCCGATGCATTAGCAGGTATGGTTGCTGTCAATGTAATCGATGATTACACATTTGAGATCGAGATTGAAGAGTATAACAATGAATTCGTTCAGTCTTTAGCATCCGTTCCGTTAAGTATCCAGAGCAAGAAAGCTTATGATGACGGTGTGGATGAGCCTTACCTGATTGGTACTGGTCCTTATGTATTTGATGAATGGATTGAAGGCGAGTACTGCCGTCTTGTTAAGAGTGAGAATTACTGGGGTGCAAGTGCATCTGATGTTCCTTCTTACATGGCAGAAGGTGCATCTAATGCAATCGAATTCCGTCCTTACATTGAGGCTTCTTCCCGTGTTATCGCATTACAGAACGGTGAGATTGATGTATGTGTCAATCCTCCAATCAATGAGTTAGAGTATCTTGAAGAGGATGAGAACATTACAGTAGAAGAGAAAGACGGAACTCGTTTATTCTACTTCGCATTCAATGTAGAGAAGAAACCTTGGGATAACCAGACATTAAGACAGGCAGTTGCATGTTCCATCGACAGAGATGCTGTATTGGAAGCAGCTGTATATGGTAAAGGCCAGCTTCAGACTACAATTCTTAACAGAGGTCTGTGGGGATTCTATGATGATATGGAAGGCTTCGATTATGACGTAGAGCGTGCGAAATCCTTGATGGAAGAGGCAGGTTACGGCGGCGGAAGTGCTGACAATATCGTACTTAGAACAACATTAACTTATGCAACAAGTTCTCCTTACGAGCAGATTGCAACTGTAATCCAGGCTAACTTAAAAGAGATTGGTATCGAAGTTGAGTTAAAAGGTTTAGAGGATGCTACTCTTAAGACAGAATGTGGAGAAGGTAATCAGGAACTGTTCCTGTGGAGATGGAATGAAGACTCCAAGGTAGACTTTGTATACCGTGACTTGTTCTACACAGGTTCTCCAAGTAACTACCATCACTACTCTGATAAAAAAGCAGATGAGCTTACAGATATCGTAGCAACTGAGAAAGACGAAGACAAACGTTTAGAAGCTGCTCAGGAATTACAGACCTATCTGGTAGATGCCTGCCCGCAGGTACCACTTTATATTGCAAATCTTGTTATTGCATATAACAAGAACTTACAGGGTCAGTACTTCTATGGTGGAGGAAACCACTACTGGGCTAACGCATATGTTACAGAGTAGTAACAAAGAGCAGATTGATTTTTAGGAACAAGATAATAAGATAACCGATTTGCGGGCTAGTTTAAGTAGCCCGCAAATTTACTTCCTGACAAAATTTTACATCGGCTTTACATACTGTATTTTCAGGAACGGAAAGTGGTTGTCTGTATTTGAGGAAATGGAGTGAGATTATGATTCGGTATATTATTAAGCGTATCCTCCAGATGATTCCTGTTATTCTGGTTACATCCCTGCTTATTTTCTGGGCAATGGGACTGACTGGAGGCGACCCGGCCAGAACAAAGGCTGGTGAGAAAGCAACAGAAGAACAGGTGGAACAAATCAGAGAAGAGATGGGACTGAATGATCCTTTCTTTGTTCGTTATGTGAATTATGTAAAAGGTATGGTAACCGGTGATTTAGGTGAGTCTTATGTAACAGGAAAAGATGTATTTAAGACCTTTATGGAAAGACTTCCGAATACACTGCTTCTTGGTGGTGCTGCGGTGCTGGTTGCGATTATTGTATCTATCCCGCTGGGTATTTATACAGCGGTGAATCAAAACACCTGGAAGGACACGGCGGGTATGATATTTGCCCTGTTCGGTGTGTCCATGCCGAACTTCTGGCTTGGACTTATGTTAATTATTTTATTCTCCCTTAAATTAGGAATATTCCCGTCCGGTGGTAAAGCAGGCTGGGATACGCTGGTTCTTCCTGCTCTTACTGTAGGTTTCGGATTGGCAGCATTGATTACCCGTACAACCCGTTCTTCCATGCTTGATGTTATTCGTCAGGATTATATGACAACAGCCAGAGCAAAAGGAGTGCCGGAGAAAAAGGTAATCAGAAAACATGGTCTTAAGAATGCCCTGATTCCTATCATTACTGCAATCGGACTTCAAATGAGTCTTGTACTTACCGGTTCTGTATTGGCTGAGACAGTATTTTCATGGCCAGGTATTGGACGTCTGGTATATGATTCTATTTCAAAAAGAGATATTCCAATGGTTACAGGATCAATCATCATGTGCAGTGTTCTCATGTGCCTGGTAAACTTAATCGTTGACTTGGTTTATGCCTTCTTTGATCCGCGTATTAAGGCACAGTATAGTAAGAAGGGGTGAGTGATATGGCAGAAGAAAGCTTAAAGAAGAAATATAAAAGCCGTTCTATGGCCCAGGAGACCTGGAGACGACTGTTACAAAATAAAGGCGCCATCTTTGCAATGATTTTCATGGTTGTATTAGTTGGAGCTGCAATTGCGAGTGGTTTTATTTTTGATTACGAGACAGATGTAATCGGACAGAATATGGCTGAGAAGCTGATGGCTCCTTGTGCTCAGCATTGGTTTGGCACAGATGAATATGGAAGAGATTTATTTGCCAGAGTTATCTATGGAGCAAGATATTCTCTGATTATTGGCTGTGGAAGTGTTATGATTGGTCTGGTTGTCGGAACCATCCTTGGATCTTTAGCCGGATTCTATGGTGGAATTATGGATTCTCTTTTAATGAGAGCAAATGACATCCTTTATTCCATTCCGAATATTATGATCGCTGTTGTTATTGTATCCGTACTTGGAACCAGCACATTTAACCTGTTACTGGCTCTTTGTGTATCCTGTGCGACCTCACTTTCCCGTATTGTCCGGGCTTCCGTTATGACAATCCGGGATCAGGAATATATTGAGGCAGCTTATGCAATGGGACTTCCAACTTGGAAGATTATTATAAAACATATTATCCCGAACTGTCTGTCTCCTATTATTGTACAGGTTACTTTGTTAATTGGTACAACGATTATTTCCGCCTCTTCATTGAGTTTCTTAGGTATTGGTGTTCCGGCACCGGCACCAGAATGGGGCGCACTGCTTTCCGCAGGACGTGGGCATATCAGAGATGCCAGCTACATGTGTATTATTCCAGGTTTAGCTATTATGTTGACCGTACTTGCACTTAACCTGTTAGGCGACGGTCTGCGTGATGCTCTGGATCCAAAACTGAAGAAATAGGTGGTGTATTAAATTATGGCAGATAAAGTACTTGAAATAAAAGATTTGGTTGTTCATTATGAGACAACAGATGCCAGTGTCCATGCAGTAAACGGAATTTCTTTCAGTATTGGAAAGAAAGAAACATTGGGACTGGTAGGAGAGACAGGTGCAGGTAAGACGACAACAGCCTTATCTATATTGAATCTGGTACCGAACCCTCCGGGAA
>JAUNBT010000011.1:13795-39577 GCA_030526985.1 Lachnospiraceae bacterium
TGGATCGGTTTTCCTTGATGGAACCGATATGATACAGGCAGATGCTGCAACATTAGAGAAAATTCGTGGTAACGATGTGGCTATGATTTTCCAGGATCCGATGACGGCACTCAACCCGGTTATGACCGTGGGAGAGCAGATTGCAGAGAGTGTAGAACTCCATAATGAATGTACAAAAGCAGAAGCAATGGACAGAGCAAAAGAAATGCTCAAGATGGTAGGTATCGCAGAGAGCCGTGCAGATGACTATCCGCATCAGTTCTCCGGTGGTATGAAGCAGCGTGTGGTTATCGCAATCGCATTAGCCTGCAGCCCAGGTCTTCTGATTGCAGATGAGCCGACAACAGCATTGGATGTTACGATTCAGGCTCAGGTTTTAGAGCTGATGAAAGGATTAATCCGGGATGCGGACATGTCCATGCTTATGATTACCCATGATTTAGGCGTAGTTGCAGAGGTTTGTGATAACGTGGCAGTTATGTATGCCGGACGTATCGTTGAGATTGGTACAACGGCAGAAGTGTTTAACAACACACAGCATCCATATACGGAAGGTCTGTTCGACTCCCTTCCAAATCTGAAACAAAGAGGAGAAGAACTGGTTCCGATTAAAGGTCTTATGCCGGATCCATCCAATCTTCCTCCGGGATGTTCCTTTGCTCCAAGATGTCCATATGCGACAGAGGCCTGCTCTAAGGCGGTTCCAGAGCTGCGTTTAGTAGACGGAACACATTATGTGGCATGTGACGCCTATGCGGATAAAGCCTTTAAGATTAGGAGGAATCAGTAGATGGGAAAGACAATATTAGAAGTTCAAAATTTGACAAAATATTTTGATACTCCTGCTGGTAAGCTCCATGCGGTTGACGGTGTCAACTTTAAACTCGAAGAGGGTAAGACGCTAGGAGTAGTAGGAGAATCCGGATGTGGAAAATCTACAACCGGACGTACCATATTAAAATTAATAGAACCAACAGCCGGAAAGATTATTTTTGACGGACAGGATATCAGTGGATACAGCAGATCCCAGATGAGAAAGCTGCGTACAGAGATGCAGATTGTTTTCCAGGATCCGTTCTCCTCTCTTGATCCGAGAAAGAGTGTAATGCAGTTAATCAGCGAGCCAATCGTTGAGCATAAGCTGTTAAAATCAAAAAAAGAGATAGAAAAACGTACTTTAGAGCTGATGGAGACTGTAGGTCTTGCTGAGAGATATATTAATACCTATCCTCATGAGTTGGACGGTGGAAGAAGACAGAGAATCGGTATTGCGAGAGCTTTGGCCGTTAATCCTAAGATCATTGTATGTGATGAACCGGTATCTGCCCTTGACGTATCCATTCAGGCACAGATTCTAAACCTGTTAAAACAGCTGCAAAAGGATATGGGTCTTACCTATATTTTCATCACCCATGACTTGTCAGTTGTGCGTTATTTCTCTGATGATATTGCGGTTATGTATCTGGGACAGATGGTGGAGAAAGCTCCATCCGACATTCTGTTCAAAAATCCACTGCATCCTTATACAAAAGCACTTTTATCCGCAATTCCGCTTCCAATTGTGGGAGAGAATAAGCCGGAGAGAACTTTAATTAAGGGTGAGATTACTTCTCCTGTTAATCTTCCGGACGAATGCCGTTTTATGTCAAGATGTAATTGTACGCAGGAATGCTGCAAGAATGGCAATCCTCAGTTAAAAGAGGTGGAGCCGGAACATTTCGTAGCATGCTCCTGCCTGTAGGAGGACGAACACAATGATGAATTCAATTTCTATGACCCGCTTAGCTGCAACAATCAGTTCTGTTATGGGAGCCGAAGCCCCAAAACAGGCGGATCGACCAATTCCCCATGTGGAAAAGATGGTGGAACGCGTATTGGGTAAAAAAGCAGATCGGGTAATGATTTATAACCCGGATGCACTTGCGATGTATCTGTATCAAAAATATACAGAGGAGTTTCTTCCTGTGACTGAGAGAGTGCAGTTAGAAGTGCCAATGGCAACGGTGATGCCGGCTGTGACTCCGGTATGCTTTGGTACGATGTATACGGGAGCACTTCCGAAGGTGCATGGAATCCAGGAATATGCCAAACCGGTAATTCAGATTGATTCTTTATTTGATGCCTTAGCAAGAAGCGGGAAAAAAGTAGCGCTTGTTGCAGTGGAAGATTCAAGTATGGCATTGATTTTTGCCGGAAGAGAGATTGATTATTTCCTTGAAAAGGATGATGCTGCTGTAGTGGAAAAGGCACTGGAATTGATTGAAAAAGACGAATATGATTTGATTTCTGTTTACAATCAGGAATACGATGACTATATTCATGATGAGACACCGGAATCAGAGAATGCATTGATGGCGATGAAACATCATATTGATGCATTTGCCCAGTTAGCAGATGCGGTAAAAGAACATTGGACGAACCATGACAGTGTGGTATGCATGGCGACTGACCATGGAACCCACATTAATTGGGAAGGCTTTGGTGATCACGGTGAGTTTATTGAAGATGATATCAATGTAATTCATTTTTACGGAGCTTATCCAAAGAAATAAAAGAAACGTTTTAAACATTTGTTTATGAAAATAAAAAGCTGGTATTTAAGTTGTGAGAACACTTGGATACCGGCTTTTTTAAACAGTTTTTTCAGCAAATGTTGGAAACTGGGGATCCATTTCTTTTTTCTTGACAAGACTTTAACACTGTGATACCGTAGACCATATCAATGAAAAGGGTATCATTTTGGAAGAATATCAGGAGGACTTTTATTATGACCAAAAACTTTGCACATCGGGGTTTTTCCGGCGAATATCCGGAGAATACGATTCTGGCTTTTGAGAAAGCAGTGGAGGCCGGATGCGATGGAATCGAGCTGGATGTTCAGCTCACAAAAGATGGGGAACTGGTAATTATACATGATGAGAAGATTGACAGAACCTGTAATGGAACTGGATTGGTTGCAGATTATACCTTAGAGGAGTTAAAAAAATTTGATGCTTCCTATCGCTATAAAGATGTATATGGAAAGAATGAGATACCGACCCTCAGAGAATATTTTGAATTGGTACAATATACAGACGTTGTGACGAATATTGAATTAAAGACCGGAATTAATCCTTACCCTGGCATTGAGAAGAAGACAGCAGATATGATTCGGGAATTTGATCTTGCTGACCGAATTATTATCTCTTCTTTTAATTATTATTCTGTTATGCGTTTTAAAGAAATCATGCCATCGATGCCCTGTGGCTTTTTAGAAGAAAGCTGGCTGTTGGATTTTTGTGAATATACGAAAAAATATGGAATTGAATATATTCATCCAGAATATCACATGATAACAGAAGAATTTGCAAAGGAAGCACAGGAATACGGAATTGGTTTAAACACATGGACGGTGAATACAAAAGAGGCGATGGAAGACCTTTTAAAGAAAGGGGTCAGAAGCCTGATTACAAACCATCCGGATTTATGTGGGCAGGTGATTGCAGAATTTGAAGGAAAAGCTGAATGCAAAGAGACAGAATAGATCGATTAAGACAAGAGCATATCCTCCCGGAAGAGGAGTTGTATCTTCTGCTTTCAAATTATGATGAGGCAGACCAAACATATTTGGCTGCTCTTGCCGATGAGGTAAGAAGAGAGCAGTATGGTACCGGTGTCGTCCCCCGGGGGTTGATTGAAATTTCGAACATTTGCAAAAATAATTGCCGCTACTGTGGAATACGGAAGGGAAATAGTCATACAGACAGATATCGTTTGTCAGAAGAAGATATCTTTTATTGTCTCAAAAAAGGGTATCATCTCGGCTTTCGATCTTTTGTTTTTCAGGGCGGTGAAGACGGATATTATAGTGACGAAAAACTTGTGCCGCTTATCGAGCATATTCGGCGGGAATATCCTGACTGTGCCATTACCCTCTCTTTGGGAGAAAGATCAAAAGAAAGTTATCGGCGTCTTTTTATGGCAGGAGCGGACCGATATCTTTTGCGCCATGAGACAGCGGTACAATCCCATTATGAGAGGCTTCATCCACAGGAGATGTCTTTTGATAACCGGATCCGGTGTCTTTATGATTTAAAAGAGATTGGATATCAGGTGGGAAGCGGATTTATGGTAGGCTCTCCAGGTCAAAAGATAGAATATCTAGTGAGAGACCTTTTGTTTTTAAAAGAGTTAGAGCCTCATATGATTGGTATTGGTCCGTTTATTCCTCATCAGGATACGGAGTATAGAGGGAAACCGGCAGGAAGCCTTTCTATGACATTAGTGTTAGTGTCTGTTTTGCGGCTGATGCATCCGGAAGTACTTCTTCCGGCAACAACGGCGTTAGGGACACTTTGCGAAGAGGGGCAGATTCTGGGGGTTTTGGCCGGAGCCAATGTATTAATGCCGAATTTATCACCGGATATTGCAAAAAAGAATTATATGCTTTACGATAATAAGAAAAATACCGGACTAGAAGCAGCAGAAGGAATCGATAAGCTGAATCAAGAATTAAAACGATATGGATACCATCTGGATTTTTCCAGAGGGGATTATAAAAAATGGTCGAAAAATGCGGTTTGATTTTTGACTGAATAAGTTATATTTTTCTCCAAATCAGAATAGATATAAAGAGTATACCAAATTATATCTTAGATTTACGGTACTTAGAAGGGAGAAAGAATATGACAGAAAAAATATTCAAAAATAATCAGGTGATGGTTGCAGGAGAGATTATCTCCGGATTTGAATTCAGCCATGAAATTTTTGGAGAAGGTTTTTATACGGTTAAGCTGCTGGTAAATCGTCTGAGCAATACAGATGATGTGATACCACTTATGATTTCTGAAAGGCTGATTGATGTTTCAGGAGAATATATAGGACAAAAAATAGAGGCAAGAGGTCAGTTTCGGTCTTATAACCGGCATGAGGAGAATCGAAATCATTTGATTTTATCCATGTTCGTAAGAGAAATTGAATTTATCGATGAAATCGGAACAAGAAAACCGAATTACATTTTTTTGGACGGTTATATCTGTAAGCCGCCGGTGTACCGCATGACACCTCTTGGAAGAGAAATTGCAGATTTGCTTTTGGCAGTGAACCGTGCTTATGGAAAATCAGACTACATACCCTGTATTTGCTGGGGAAGAAATGCCCGTTTTGCCGGGAAATTAGATGTGGGAGAACGAATCTTAGTCTGGGGAAGAATCCAGAGCCGGGAATATCAAAAAAAGATAGGAGAAAGTCAGGTCATTAACCGGGTCGCCTATGAGGTTTCTGTAAATAAGCTGGAGCTCAAAGAGGATGACTAAGTAACTTAGAATGGGAATTCCAAATGCCCGAATTACATGTGGATGCGTAAAACGGGCCCGAATGAGAATGGTATTATCTACTGAGGTGATGAGAATGAGTGGAACAATTCAGATTTATTATGGTGAGGGAAAAGGAAAAACAACAGCGGCTCTTGGACTCTGTATCCGAGAAGCAGGGTTTGGAAAATCGGTGATGATTGTACAGTTTTTAAAAGGACGTGATTGCCGGGAATTGGATTTGATTAAAAGATTAGAACCGGAGATTAAGTTATTTCGTTTTGAGAAAACCGATGGAGAGTTCTGTAACCTGCCTGAGGATGTAAAAGAAGAAGAGTGCATGAATATAAAAAATGGACTGAATTATGTGAGAAAGGTTCTTACTACCGGACAGTGTGATATTCTCGTGGTGGATGAACTCTTGGGTCTGATTGATTATGGTATCTTGTCTTTAGAGGAGGCAAGGGAACTGCTTAAGGAAAAGAATGAGGATATGGAACTGATTCTTACCGGAAGAGTACTGCCACAGGGTCTGGAAGATATGGCGGATGATATCTACTGTATTAATGTGGTAAAGGAAGCGGAAAACCACAGAAAAGAGAGTTGACTTTTCACTATAGTGGTGCTATGATGATAGAAACATTTGACAAATGAATAGGATAGTAGAGGCGCATTTGACATGAGTAGTCTGCAGGATGTACAGGACACAGAGGATTGCAGAGGAAAGGGGAGAATGCCGAAGAGGTATATGATCCCTGTTGTATACTTTCTGGGGATACAGTGAAGAACTGTATCACTGTCATCATTAGATGGAGTGCTGCTTATTTTGATGAATCATCCATTCGATTATTGGAAGATAGGGATCGGCACACGTCGATCCTTTTTCATTGCTTTTATACTTAAGGAGGAATATAATATGTCGATTTTTACAGGTGCTGGTGTAGCTTTAGTAACACCTTTTAAAGAAAATTTAGAAGTAGATTATGATCAGCTTGAAAAGATTATTGATTTTCAGATTAATCATGGAACAGATAGTATCATTATCTGTGGAACAACGGGAGAGGCTTCGACTCTGACTCATGAGGAGCATATTGAAGTCATTCGTGCCTGTGCAGCACATACGGCCGGCAGAGTTCCGGTTATTGCAGGAACTGGTTCAAACTGTACCAATACAGCTGTCTACCTTACCCAGGAAGCGATGAAAGCCGGTGCAGATGCCGCTTTGGTTGTAACCCCTTATTATAATAAGGCAACCCAGAAAGGTCTCGTACAGCACTATAAGACTATTGCAGCTGCAACAGATTTACCAATTATTATGTATAATGTGCCAAGCAGAACCGGATGTAATATCCAGCCGGCAACAGCAGCACAGCTTGTGAAGGAAACGGATACGATTGTAGGAATCAAGGAAGCCTGCGGGGATATTTCTCAGGTAGCACAGCTTATGAATTGTACCAACGGTGAGATTGAATTATACTCTGGTAATGATGATCAGATTGTACCGATTCTTTCCCTGGGCGGACAGGGTGTTATCTCTGTTCTTTCCAATATAGCACCTCAGGAGACTCATGATATTGTTGCCAAATATCTGGCAGGAGATGTGAAGGGAAGCTGTGAGCTGCAGTTGAAATATCTGGATTTGATTCATGCACTGTTTTGTGAGGTAAACCCGATTCCTGTCAATAAGGCAGTAGAATTAATGGGACTTTGCAGCGGAAAAGTAAGAGGACCGATGACAGAGCTTGAGCCGGAACATGAAGTAATGTTAAAAGATGCCATGAAGGCAGTGGGACTACTATAGGAGGACAAAGGAATGACGAAGATTATGATGCATGGCTGCAACGGAGCCATGGGACAGGTGATTACAGGTCTGGTTGCAGATATGGATCAGGTAGAAATCGTGGCTGGCGTGGATGCAGCAGATACAAAAGAGAACGGTTATCCAGTATTTACGAATATTAATGACTGTGATGTTGCTGTGGATGCCATTGTTGACTTTTCAGCCGTACCGGCAGTGGAGCCTTTATTAGAATATGCAGTGAGAACAAAGACTCCTGTTGTACTTTGCACGACCGGACTTTCTGAGGAATTATTGAAGAAGGTGGATGAGGCAAGCACAAAGACAGCTATTTTAAGATCTGCGAATATGTCCCTTGGTATTAATACGCTTTTAAAACTTGTAAAGGAAGCGACAGCAGTGTTGACAGAGGCAGGATTTGACCTTGAGATTGTGGAAAAACATCATAAGAGAAAGGTTGATGCTCCTTCTGGAACAGCTCTTGCCTTAGCAGATGCGGCTAATGAAGCACTTGAGGGTGAGTATGCGTATGTCTATGACAGAAGCGGAAGAAGAGAGCCGAGGCCACAAAAAGAGATTGGTATTTCTGCAGTGCGTGGTGGAACGATTGTCGGGGAACATGAAGTGATTTTTGCCGGAACAGATGAGGTAATCGAATTTAAGCATACAGCATATTCAAGAGCTGTCTTTGCAAAAGGTGCGATTGAAGCAGCGAAGTTCCTTGCCGGAAAACCAGCAGGACTTTATAATATGAGCCATGTTATAGGCTAGGAAATCATAATAGAATAAGAGTGAGATAAGAAAATTCGGCTTCTTGAATGGGAGGCCGGATTTTTTTGTAGGTAACTGTTTGAAGCCAAGCGGATTACTGCAAAAAAAGGTTGATAAGAGAGGTAGGAAACTGGTACAATAACAGATAGACATAAATGAAATTGGGAACTGTACCTGATGGCACAGCGGATTGGGGGTATCAGGATGAAATACCGGATTTATAATGTAAATATTTTGACGATGGAAGAGGGACGCCCTATTTTTTCCGGGGAGATGCATGTGGAGGAGGACCGAATTGTCTATGTCGGGCCAAAACCGAGAAAAAAGAAGAGTAAGGTAAGATACTGGGACCGGGAAATTGATGGAAAAGGAAGTCTTTTAATGCCGGGATTTAAAAATGCACATACCCATTCGGCTATGACATTTTTAAGATCTTATGCAGATGACCTGCCCCTGGATGAATGGCTTGGGAAAATGGTATTTCCGGCAGAGGCAAAACTGACACCGGATGATATCTACTGGCTTTCTAAGCTGGCTGTGCTTGAATATCTTTCTGGCGGGATTACTGCGAATATGGATATGTATCTTGATCAGGAAGCTCTTTTATCAGCATCGTCTGAGATGGGATTTCGGACAGTTTCCGTAGGAAATCTGAATAATTTTTCTTCTTCTCTTCGGGAGATGGAAGATTGTTATCATAAATATGGACAAAAAGACGGACTCGTTTCCTATCATCTGGGTTTTCATGCAGAGTATACAACGAGCAAAGAACTGCTTGAGGGTGTAGGGGAATTGGCAGTTAAATATCAGGCCCCTGTATTCACCCATAACAGTGAGACCCAAAAAGAGGTGAAGGAATGTCAGCAAAGGTATGGTATGACACCGACAGAGCTTTTTGACAGCCTTCATATTTATGATTATGGCGGCGGGGGTTATCACTGCATCTGGCTTTCTGAGGAAGACAGAAGAATTTTTAAAGAGCGGGGGTTATCCGTTGTAAGCTGCCCGGCTTCGAATGCAAAACTGGCAAGTGGGATTGCACCACTTCATGAATATAAAAAAGATGGAATTAATCTGGCTTTGGGGACGGACGGCCCGGCAAGTAACAATGGGCTTGATTTGTTTCGGGAGATGTATTTGGCAGCGGTACTTCCAAAGCTATTGACGGAAGATGCGGCCTGCATGGATGCAGTCTGGGTATTGAAAGCTGCGACGATGGGCGGTGCAAAGGCGATGGGATTAAAGGAGAGCGACATTTTAGCAAAAGGGAAGAAGGCGGATTTTATTTTGCTGGATTTATATCAGCCGAATATGCAGCCAGTGAATCAGATAGAGAAAAACCTTGTATATAGCGGAAATAGAGAGAATGTGTGGATGAGTGCGGTTGATGGAAAGATTCTCTATGAAAAAGGAAATTATAACGTGGGAGAAGACCCAGAACTAATTTATAAAAAAGCCAATCAGATCTGTAAAAGAATAAAATGATGCAAGTATGGAGGACGAGATGAAAGACGGATTTTTAAAAGTTGGAGCGATGACACCGGATGTATTAGTGGCAGACCCGGTTTATAATGGGGCAAGAATCAGAGAAGGAATGGATGAGGCAGCAGCACAGGGAGCGAAGCTTTTACTTTTTCCAGAGCTTTGTCTGACTGCCTATACCTGCAGCGACCTGTTTTTGCAGAGTACTCTGTTAGATGAAGTGGAAAAGGAGCTTGCTGCCATTCGCAGATATTCTATTAATCAAAGTATGATTACTGTCGTAGGTTCACCCATTGCTTTTAGTGGGAAACTATATAATTGTGCCATTTTTTTCTATCAGGGAAAAACTCTTGGAATTGTGCCAAAACAATACCTGCCTAATTACTCTGAATTCTATGAGGCGAGACATTTTACCCGGGGAGAGGGAAAAGTGGAATGGGTCGATTTCTTGGAGGAACAGGTACCTTTCGGGGCGAATCTGCTGTTTTGCTGCAAGGAGCAAAGAGACTTTGTGATTGCCTGTGAAATCTGTGAAGACCTGTGGACCCCTCTTCCACCGAGCAGCCGTCACGCGATGAAGGGAGCGACGGTGATTGTCAACCCTTCTGCAAGTGTGGAGACGACGACCAAAGAAAGCTATCGTAAAAATTTAGTATCCATGCAGTCTGCCCGTCTTGTAAGTGCCTATGTTTATGCAGATGCCGGAGAAGGAGAATCCACAACGGACGTTGTATTTTCAGGGCATAATTTAATCTGTGAGAATGGAACGGTTCTTGCAGAATCAGAGCGTTTTAAAAACGGAGCAATCTACAGTGAGATTGATTTATACCGTCTTGCAGCAGACCGAAGAAGAATGAGTACCTTCCTGCCGGAGACAAAAGAAGAATATGTAAAAGTGAGCTTTTCTATGGAAAGAGAGGAGACGTCCCTTACAAGAACATTTGCAAGGACTCCTTTTATTCCTTCCAATCAGCAGGAGAGAGAAAAGCGCTGTGATGAAATTTTGACTCTACAGGCGATGGGACTGAAAAAGAGACTGGCCCATACAAAAGCCCGCCATGCAGTAGTGGGAATTTCCGGCGGTTTGGACTCTACCTTGGCGGTACTTGTGACGGCGCGGGCTTTTGATCTTTTAAAGATTCCAAGAGAGAATATTATCTGTGTTACAATGCCCTGCTTTGGAACGACGGACAGGACATATCAAAATGCACTGACTCTCACAAGAGAACTTGGAGCAACTTTAAAAGAAGTGAATATAAAGGCAGCGGTAAGGCAGCATTTTGCAGATATCGGGCAGGAAGAATCTGTTCATGATGTCACCTATGAAAATGGACAGGCGAGGGAGAGAACACAGATTCTTATGGATCTTTCCAACAAATATAACGGCCTTGTAATCGGAACCGGAGATATGTCAGAGCTGGCACTTGGATGGGCAACCTACAACGGAGATCACATGTCCATGTATGGAGTCAATGCGTCTGTACCAAAAACACTGGTGCGCCACCTGGTGCGTTATTATGCGGACACAACAAATCAGACAGGATTAAAAGAAAGTCTTTTGGATGTGCTCGATACTCCGGTAAGTCCGGAACTTCTGCCACCGGTGGACGGCGTGATTTCACAAAAAACAGAGGATTTGGTCGGACCTTATGAGCTTCACGATTTTTTCCTTTATTATCTGCTTCGGTTTGGTTATACGCCAAAGAAGATTTTCAGGATAGCAAGACTTTCCTTTTCCGGGGAATATGGGGATGAGACGATTTATAAATGGCTTAGAACCTTCTGTTGGAGATTTTTCGCCCAGCAGTTTAAGCGTTCCTGTCTGCCGGATGGGCCGAAGGTTGGTTCCATTGCTGTTTCACCGAGAGGAGATTTAAGAATGCCAAGTGATGCAAGTGCGTCAATCTGGATGGCACAGATGGATGAGCTGAAAGAAGAACTGGGAATAGAATAGAGAGAAAAAAACCGCAGCCAAAGACGGTTATGTAAGCTGCGGTTTTCCTTTTTAATCAGCCTCTGCCTTTGAGAGTGCATTTTTCATTGCCTGTTTTAATATGGTGTTTGTATATTGGCTGTCACTGTTAAAAGTCAGATCATCGATATTGTCAACGTTTTCTAACTGTTTGTTGATATCTTCAACGGAAGATTCCAAAAGCGGATACATGGATGCGGTGGTTTCACTTAAACCGGAAAGGGATATGGAAGTGACTTTTTCGTCCGTGACGGCAACTTTCACATCTAAGGAGGAGCCTCCTAAATTAATGGTGGAGGAGTAGACTCCGGCCATATACTGCATGGTGGGGGCAGTTTCCTCATCCTTATTTTGATTCGGCAGAAACATAAAGATCAGCAGCAGGATAAAAAGGATACCCAGTACAATAAAAATCCCGGTGTAGATCAGCTCTTTAGCTTTAAAAACGAATATTTTTGTATTTGCTCCCATAGTAATACCCTTCCTCATTCAATATTACTATAATTTATGAGAAAGGGCAGGGAGATATTACAACTTTTTGGGAGGAATAAAAAATGTCACTTCAATTTTATATTGGAAGGAGCGGCAGCGGCAAATCGACGGTGCTGTATAAAAATATAATCGAAGATTCGATAAAGAATCCAAAGCAAAACTATATTCTGATTGTTCCAGATCAGTTCACTTTAGATACCCAAAAAACAGTGATTGAGATGCATCCCCGCCACGGGACAATGAATATTGATATCGTAAGCTTCCACAGACTTGCCTGGAGAGTGTTTGAGGAAATTTCAAAAGATCCGGGGGTTGTCTTAGAAGATTTGGGGAAAAGTATGGTTCTTTCCCGGATTCTTGGAAAAAGGCAAAAGGAGTTACTTCTTTTTGGAAGCAGTCGGAATAAAATCGGCTTTATTGATGAACTAAAGTCACTTTTATCCGAGTTTTATCAATATCGGATTGGAATGGAGGAACTAAAAGCACAGCAAAAAAAAGAGCGGGAAGGTTCCCTCCTTTCAGAAAAGCTTTCAGAGCTGATTGTGATTATGGAAGAGTTTGAGGCCTTTATGGGAAAGGATTATATTGTGGCGGAACAGCTGTTATCTGTTTTAGGACAGCGTGCACCGGAATCCATGCTTTTAAAAGACAGTATCATCTGTCTGGATGGGTTTACTGGTTTTACCCCAGTGCAATACGAACTTTTAAACAGTCTCCTTCCCTTGTGTAAAGAAATGATTGTGACTGTGACTATGGATGAAAAAGAATTGGGATTTCAAAAGATTTTAGACTATGAACTGTTTGCCTCGAGTAAAGAGATGATTCAGAAGTTGAAAAAAATCGCTTTGGACAGAAAGATTCCTGTTCTAGAATCCATTGTTTTGACAGAAGAAAATGTACCAAAGAATCGTTTTTATCAAAACCCGGAGCTTGCTTATCTGGAAAAAAATCTGTTTCGTCCTTTTTATAAACCAAATCCAAAAAAGACAGAAAGCCTGTCGGTCCATTATTTTCAAGACCCGGAGGAAGAAGCTTTCTTTACCGCAGATTATATCAGCAGGTTGGTGCGGGAAAAAAGATACCGCTATCGGGATATTGCGGTGATATCTGGTGATATGGAGCGATATGATATGCGTCTGAAACGAATTTTTGACGATTATCACATTCCCTGTTTTTTAGACGATACAAAGGGAATTCGAAACCATCCTCTTGCGGAATGCATCCGGGGATTGTTTGCCCTTGTGGAATACGATTTTAATTATGAAAGCGTCTGCAATTACGCAAAAAACGGGATGAGCAGTATCACAAAAGAGGAGGCAGATGCCCTTGACAATTACCTTTTAGCCTCTGGAATCCGGGGATATCGTGGACTATCCAAAGAATTTACCAAAAAACCGGGGCGGATTGGGGAAGCTGTTTTTCAAAAAGCAGAAAATGCCAGAAAACAGATGATAGAGGAAGTCGGGGAATTGATGAAGGTTTTTCGAAAAAAGACTGCTCTGGTAGAGGATTATTTAAAAGCGCTATATTTTTATATGGAAAAAATGGAATACGAACAGAAACTTTCAAAAGAGGAGAAACGTTTTGAGGCGGAAGGCGATTTTGTCATGATGAAAGCCTATGGGCAGATTTTTCCTGCAGTGATTCATTTGATTGACAAAATTCATGAGATTTTAGGACCGGAGGAGATGGAACTTGGTGAGCTTCAAAAAATAGTGGATGCCGGGTTGGACGAGATGAAGCTCGGTGTGATTCCGCCGGGAATTGATCAGGTGGTAATCGGAGATACACAGAGGACCAGGCTTACCAATATCAAAGTGTTATTTTTCTTAGGTGTGAATGAAGGAGTGATTCCAAAACCTGCAAAGGGCGGGGGGATTTTAAGTGATATGGACAGGGAAAAGCTGACAAGAGACGATTTTTCCTTAGCACCGTCAGCAAAGCAAAATACAGCCTTAGAACAGTTCTATCTGTATCTTAACCTGACAAAACCGCAGGATAGGCTTTATCTTACCCTTGCCGGAACGGATCAGGAAGGAAAGTCTATTCGTCCTTCTTATCTGCTTGAGCGTCTTTTGCTGATTTTTCCCAATATGACAGTGGTAAGAGACGAGAAAGAAAGAAAAAATCACGCTTATACGATAAAATCCATTCTTCCGGATATCCGGGATGGGCTGAACCGTTTTCTTTCCGGTGAGGAAGAAAAAGAAGACCAGGAGATGTTTTACTGGCTCTTTCAGACAGAAGAAGGGAAAAAATGGATTTCTCTGGCTTTAGACGGCAGATTTTATAAAAATGAGGAAAGTCCTTTAAGCTTACAGGCGGCAAAGGCAATCTATGGATTGGATATCGGAGCAAGTGTAACAAGATTGGAATCCTATGCCGGCTGTGCTTTTGCCCACTTTCTGCGCTATGGATTAATGCTTGCTGAGCGGGCCAAATATCAGCTGCGGTCGGCAGATTTAGGGCAGATTCTTCATCGGTGCTTAGAACTGGTTTCTAAAGAAGCGGGGAAGGAACCTGGTGGGTTAAAGCGGATGGAGGATAAAAAGAGAGATCAGTTGGTAGAAGATTGTCTGCGGATTGCTGTGGAAAACTATGGCTCCTCCATATTTCATTCTACTGCAAGAAATGAAGCCTGTATTGACCGGATGGAGCGGCTTTCCAAGCGGACTGTCTGGGCTATTCAAAAACAGCTTTTAAGCAGTGATTTTGAGCCGGAAGAGTTTGAGTGGAAATTTCAGAGCAGAAAGGATTTGGAGGCGGTTCGTTTTTCTTTAGATCATCAGGCAAATTTAGAGCTGATGGGTGTGGTGGATCGAATTGACTGTTACGAGGAAGATGAGAGTCTTTATCTTAAAATTATTGATTATAAATCGGGAATGCAGTCTTTCCAGTTAGAAGATATTTATAATGGACTGCAGCTTCAGCTGGTGGTATATTTAAATGCGGCAGTGGAAAAGGCAAAAAAGGACAAAAAGAAAAGAGTGGTGCCAGGAGGAATTTTTTATTTTCATATTCAGGATCCTCTTGTGGAGGAAGATTCCCAAAAATCAGTGGAAGAGGAGCTTTTATCGGAGTTTTCTCTATCCGGTCTTGTTCTTGCCGACCCGGATATTGTGAATCATCTTGACTGGGAAGGACAGCGTTCTATTCCGGTATCCATTACGAAAAAGGGAGAATTTTCTGCCAGATCCAGTGTGGCAACGGAAGAACAGTTTGAAGCTCTAAGCACTTATGTAAAAAAACAGCTGGTGCGTTATGGAAATGAAATCATAGGCGGTAATATTTCCATCGCTCCTTATCGGACGGAGAAAAAGACAGCCTGTGATTACTGTGAATATCGTGGCGTATGCGGCTTTGATCCTTCCCTGCCAGGAAATCAATATCGCAGAATCCGAAAAAAGGACAAGGATGAAATCTGGAAGCAATTAGAAAGGGAAGGGGGTCTGTATTGATGGAATGGACGAAAGAACAGCAAAAGGCAATCGAGCTTCGAGGGGCTAATCTGCTTGTGTCTGCGGCGGCAGGCTCTGGAAAAACGGCAGTCTTAGTAGAGCGTATTGTAAAAATGGTCTGTGAGGACGACTATGAGATTGACCGGATCTTAGTCGTGACATTTACAAAAGCGGCAGCGGCGGAGATGCGGGAGAGAGTTGGAAAACGTTTGATGGAAGAAGCGGCGGCTCATCCGGATAACCAGAAGCTCCAAAGGCAGTTAGCTTATATTCACAGGGCACCGATATCCACCATTCACAGCTTTTGTATGGATCTGCTTCGCAACCATTTTCATCTGATTTCTTTAGATCCGGGATTTCGAATCGGAGAAGAGGGTGAGATTGCTCTTTTAAAGGAACAGGTTTTAGAAGAGATGATGGAAGAATGCTATGCCCAAAAAGAGCCGGATTTTTTAGCTTTTGTGGAGGCCTATAGTTATGGAAGGGATGATACTGCTATCGGTAAGATGATTTTGCAGCTTTATCAATTTTCCAGAAGTCATCCAGACCCGGATGCATGGTTAGAACATGCAAGAAATTCGACCCGCATAAAAAAGGGAGAAAATCCGGACTGGCTTATCCAGATGATGCGATATGCAGACCGGGTTTTAGCAGACAGCATTTCTTTAGTAAAAAAAGCAGAAGAAATGGCAAAAAGCGAACCCTTTATCAAAGAAAAATATGGTTCGGTACTTGAAAAAGACCGGGAAAAAATAGAAGCAATTTTTCATGCAAAAACATATGAGGAGCGGGTCGAGCAGTTTAAAAATTTGAAATTTGACCGGATCCCGGCGATACGAAAAACGTCAAATCCGTTTCCTGAACTTACGGATGCGATAAAAGGGATTCGGGATGAGGCAAAAAAGATGGTCACAGGTCTTGGGGGAGATTCTTTCTATGCTTCCATGGAAGAAATTGAGCGGGAATCGAAGATGCTCTTTCCCTATGTAAATACTTTGGTTGGATTAGTCCGCCGGTTCGGCGAAAAATACCGTGGATGCAAAATGGAAAAAAATATACTGGAATTTGATGACTTAGAACATTTTGCGATTTCTCTTTTAGTAAAGAAGTACGATGAAAAGGCAGTGGAAAAGACCGCACTTGCCGAGGAACTCTCTGCGTTCTATCAGGCGGTTTTTACAGATGAATACCAGGACAGCAATCTGATTCAGGAAGTTATTTTGCAGGCTGTATCCCGGGAAGATGAGGGAAACCGGTTCATGGTGGGAGATATTAAGCAGAGCATTTACAAATTCCGCATGGCTCGTCCGGAGCTTTTTTTGGAAAAATATGAAAGCTATCAAGAAGAAGGAAAAAATCAAAAGATTGAGCTTAAAAATAATTTTCGAAGTAAGAAGGAAGTCTTATTTTCCGTCAACTACTTTTTTTATCAATTTATGAAATCCTCCCTCGGTGGTGTTTCCTACGAACAAAAAGTAGCTCTTACTCCACCGGAAAAGAAAGAAGGCACCTTAGATTTGGATGAGGAAAATCCTCCGATTCCCCAGGAAATTTTGCTTCTTAATATGGCGGAGACAAATGAGGAGGGACGACGATCCTCAAAGCTATATTTTGACAGGGAAACAGGGGAGGAATATCGAACCATCGAGCTAGAGGCCAGAATGGTTGCCCGGCGAATCAAAGAAATGCCGGAGAGGGAATACAAAGATATGGTCATTTTACTTCGGACAGTGGAAGGCTGGGCACAGGTCTTTGAAGAGGTGCTTTCCTTAAATGGCATTCCCGTGCATATGGAGAGCCGGACTGGGTATTTTGATACTTTTGAAATCCGGGTACTTTTAAACCTGTTATCTGTGGTGGACAATATTTATCAGGACATTCCACTAGCAGCAGTACTTCGCTCTCCCATCGGAGGCTTGAATGGGGAAGAACTGGCGATGATTCGAAGTACTGCCCTAAAAGAGCAGCGCCTAGAGGACAGTCTCTATGATGAGATGGTATTTTATTTGGAAAAAGAAGAACAAACAGCTCTTTCTGAAAAAATAATAAAGGTGTTAAAGCTTTTTGATGAACTTCGGGAGGAGAAGACAAGGTTATCTTTGGAAGAACTAATCTGGTCGGCATTAGAAAAAACCGGATATTATCACTTTGTGGGAAGTATGCCAAATGGCAGACAGCGGATGGCCAATGTCCGCATGCTGCTTGAAAAAGCCAGACAGTATGAGTCCACCAGTTTTAAAGGTGTGTTCCATTTTTTGAGATATATAGAACAGCTGAAATCCTATCAGGTCGATTACGGGGAGGCCAGTGTGTTAGGAGAAGAGGCCAATGTAGTGCGAATTATGAGTATTCATAAAAGTAAAGGTCTGGAATTTCCTATTGTCTTTTTGTGCGGCATCGGAAAACAGTTTAATTTTATGGACCGGAATCAGAGAATGGTTCTGCACCCTGATTATTATCTGGGGCTCGATTGTATTGATCTTGAAAGACGGACGAAAAAAGCCTCCAATCAGAAAAAAATGATTCGCAAAGAATTAGAACTTTCCATGTTAGGAGAAGAAATCCGGGTTCTTTATGTGGCGATGACGAGGGCCAAGGAAAAGCTGATTATGACAGGGACGATTGCGGATTTTGATAAGAAATTACGGGAAACCTGTGCTATTTTAGAGGAGGATATTCGTTTTGTCATGCTTGCAGGGGCAAAAAGCTACTTGGACTGGATTTTTCTGGCACTGTGCCGTCATCCGGTGATGGACCCTTGGAAAAAGAGCAGAAATATTGAGACAGAGAATACAAAATATTTTACAATGGAAGGGGAAAAACCCTGCTTTTCTTTCAAAGTAACCGCCCCCTTTGTTCTTCTCGCCGAGGAGATGGAAAAACAATACGTAGAAAACAGGGAAAGAAAAGATTTTGTCCACTGGGCTTTAAATCAAACAAATGAGGAAAAGGATAATCCAATTCTTCAGGCTTTTGCCTGGAAGTATCCAAAGGAAAAAGAGCTAGCAGCCAGAAGCAAATGGTCCGTTTCTCAGTTAAAAGAAGAAAAGATGGAACCACTCTTTGTCCCGGCAGAGGAAGAAGACGAGCCGATAAAAAATGAGTCTGACGGACAATTTATAGTAGAAAATGGACTGAAACCTGCTTTCCTTCACGACAAAGAAAGGAAACTTACCGGAGCCGGGCGAGGAACTATTGTGCATAAACTGATGGAAAAAATCTCATTTTCTCAGGCAGCAGCCAATGGTTTTTTGAATGCAATTTCCATAGTAAAAGAAAAGGATGAAACTTTAAAAGATGAGATGAAATCCCTTCCTCTAAAACAATTAGAGCGTTTCTTCACGTCAGAGCTTTCTGTGCGGCTTGCGAAAGCAGAGAACGAGGGAAATCTATACCGGGAAGCTCAGTTTATGATGGGAGTTCCGATGAAAGATATGGAACCGGAGACGGAAAGTGACGAGTTTGTCTTAGTACAGGGAATTATCGATCTGTATATGGAAGAGGATGGAGAACTGGTTTTACTCGATTATAAAACAGACCGGGTTGGAAAAGAGGGCGAGCAGGAGTTAATCCGCCGTTATAAAAATCAGCTCTACTGGTATAAAAGGGCATTGGAACAGATGACAAAAAAGAGGGTCAAGGAGACACTGATTTATTCTTTTACCCTGTCAAAAGCGATAGAGATAGATTTTTTTGAATAAGCAAGGAGAGAAAACAGATGGAAATGCAAGATGGAAAGAGGCAGGGGGAAGAGGAAACTACTGCATTAAACGGTGCCTATGAAAGCTTTGCCATGGTCTATGACACTTTCATGGACAATGTGCCTTATGAAAAGTGGGCGAATGAATATGAACAGATTCTTTCCCAGTATGGAATCCGGGATGGGCTTATATTGGATTTAGGCTGCGGAACTGGGAATATGACGCTTCAATTTCAAAAAAAAGGCTTTGACATGATTGGTGTGGACTTATCTCTTGATATGCTTGAGATTGCAAGAGAAAAAAGTATGGGCACCAACATTTTATATCTGCAGCAGGATATGTGTGAGTTCGAGTTATATGGAACGGTGAGAGCGGTGATTTGTGTCTGTGATAGTCTAAATTATATCCTTGAGCCGGATCAATTGAGCCAGATTTTTTCTCTTGTGGATAATTATTTAGATCCGGGTGGCATTTTTTTATTTGATTTTAATACGGATTATAAATACAGGGAGCTGATTGGTGACCGGGTGATTGCGGAAGACCGGGAGGATATGAGCTTTATCTGGGATAATTATTATGACGAAGAGACAAGAAGGAATGAATATGCACTCAGCATTTTTCTTCGGGAAAAGGGAAACCTTTTCCGAAAATATGAGGAACTTCATACCCAGAGAGGCTACAGTTTAAAAGAAATGAAGGAAGCCCTTTTTAGTGCCGGACTGGAATTTTTATTCGCCAGAGACGGGGAAGAAGGTGGGCCGGTACTAGAAGAAAGCGGCAGAATTCTTGTGGCAGCCAGAGAACAAAAAAAGGGAAAAGGAGATTTGAGATGAAAGATTACATTATTAGAGGGACAGCGGCAGAGAATCAGGTCCGCTTTTTTGGAGCATATACAAAGAATCTGGTGGAAGAGGCCAGAAAAAGACATAATACCAGTCCGGTGGCAACCGCCGCACTGGGACGGCTTCTTACAGCTGGAGCAATGATGGGAAGTATGTGTAAAAATGATACCGATGTGCTCACTTTGCAGATTCGCTGTGAGGGTCCGATTGGCGGTCTTACGGTAACTGCAGATGCAAAGGCCAATGTGAAGGGTTATGTAAGAAATCCGGAAGTGATGCTTCCACCGAGTAAAGCGGGAAAGCTGGATGTTGGAGGATCATTAGGAGGCGGTGTACTTACAGTAATTAAGGATATCGGTATGAAAGAGCCTTATTCCGGACAGACCAATTTAGTATCCGGTGAAATCGCAGAGGATCTCACCTATTATTTCGCCGCCTCCGAGCAGATTCCAACCTCTGTTGCCTTGGGTGTTTTAATGGAAAAGGATAATACAGTAAAACAGGCAGGTGGATTTATCATTCAGCTTATGCCATACGCTTCGGAGGAAATCGTTGCTTCTCTCGAAAAGAAGCTGGCTTCTTTTTCTTCTATTACGAAGCATTTGGAAAAAGGAGACACCCCGGAAGAAATTATAAGAGAACTTTTAGATGGATTTGATGTGACCGTTCATGACCAGATTCCGGCAGCATTTTACTGTAATTGTTCGAAAGAGAGAGTTTCCAAGGCTGTGGTAAGCATTGGGAAAAAGGAAATTCAAAACATGATCGATGACGGCAAAAACATAGAAGTCAATTGTCATTTTTGCAACAGTCACTATGATTTTACAGTAGATGAGCTGAAGGAACTATTGCATTATGCGGCAAACTAAGGAAAATGAGATGTGACTTTTTATGTGGAGGTGTTGCATCATGTGTTATCTGATTGCAAAGAAATTTAATGATGTTGGATGTCTGGCATTGCAAACCAATCATGGTCGGCATCTGGCAGATTTCAAGAAGAAACTTATTGCAGAGATAGGAACGGATAAAATTCAGTTAGTAACAATTAGTCGCCCATCTGCTTATGGTGAATACGAACCATATTCATTTGTTGATACAGAGCAGGAGTTTGAACAGGAAGTTCGAAAGTTAGGTTAATTGAATATGGTATTAAGTTAGTTCCCTCGAATCCGAGGGAACTTTATTTTGTTTGCGCATAGCCCTGTTCTCCTTTTAGGAGTTTTTCGCTGATCCAAAAACGGAACTTTGGAATTTCTCTAAAGAGACAGCATCCTCTTAATATCCAAAAGACCAGCCCCCTGCTGCTGCCAGGGAAGATGGAGATCTCTTGCAGATGCGATTAGTCTTCGCTTTACTTCTTTGTTGGAAAGGGAGGATTCTTTGGAGAGAAGAAGGGCAGCAGCACCGGAGACCATCGGTGTGGACATGGAGGTACCACTTTTTAAAATATAGTCTGTGCGCATATTGTGGCAGGAGAGAATATCGTTTCCGGGAGCACACAAATCCGGTTTTTTGACACAATTGATTGTGGGACCCCGGCCGGAGTATAGATTATGCTTTGCATAAAAATCGCCTTTTTTTGAAACGGGGCGCACAGAGCCGGTATTATTTCGAGTGTCACAGGAGCCGACAGTGATGATTTTTCGACTAATGCCAGGGGCAGTGATGGTCTTTGTGTCAGGACCATTGTTTCCGGCAGCAGCGACTACGACAAGTCCGGCGTCCCAGAGTTCATTTACAGCTTCCATAAAAGGGGAAAATTCGTCTGTTGGGTGTTCCACCGGCATGCCGACTGAAATATTGACAATACGGATGTTGTAAAGATGCCGGTTTTGCAAGATCCACTGAAAAGAGGCGAGTGCCGCAGGTATTTTCCCATTTCCTCGAAAATCCAGTATTTTTCCCACAATAAGATGAGCGCAGGGAGCAATTCCCATATAGCGCCCTGACATGTCCGTACCACCGGAGGCGATAATGCCGCAAATGTGGGTGCCATGGTTGGCATCATCGTAAGGATAAGTTCTTCCGTAGACAAAATCAGAAAAAGCGTCAATTCGATATTCTTTGACAAAAAAATCCGGGTGAGGGTATATGCCCGTATCTAAGACGGCAACACCGATTCCTTCTCCCAAAATTCCTGCTTTGTGTGCTTCATAGGCGTGGATTTCTTTTAAATGGGTTGGATTTTTTAGATCGTAACGCATGGCTTTTGGTAACTGCTTAAAGCTTAGCTCTAAACAGTTACGACTTTTTATTATTCTATGAAATATTTTGAAAAATTGTGCGAATGCTTACTGTGTCAAAAATGCAGATCTTTTTGTCTTAAGAGCAGCTAAAAATGCTTCGACAGAACGATTTACAATCAGTTCTTCCGGAAAATCCAATTCTTTTATGACGGTTTCTGAAAAATCGTGGCGTCCCACATCGGTAAAAACATGGGCATCACTGTTCATAATGACAGGGACTTTTAGCTTTTTGCACCAGGAGAGCATCTTTGTAATATTTTCCCGCCCATTTTTTCGGGAGCCGGTAGGGTCTAAGGAGTTATTGTTTACTTCTAAAAGAGTCTTATATTCCTTAGCAGTGGAGACGAGTTCCTCGTAATCAACAGGGTAAGTGCCGTCATCGGGATGCCCGATAATATCAATCCGCGGATTTTTGATGGCACCGGTTAAAGCTGACGTATTATCTGCTACAGAGCCGGATTCTATGCAGTAAGTATGAAGACTGGCAATTCGGACATCTAATTTATCCAGTATAAAATTGTTAAGATCAATGTGGCCTTTTTTATCTAAAATATTTAATTCTGCACCGAACATAAGCTGAATGCCAAACATTTCCCGGGGTACAACTTTCAAATTCGAAAAATAAATCTGCTGGCAGGAGCCGGGCATGAGTGGAGCGTGTTCTGTGATTCCAAGCAGCTTCAGCCCTTTTTCAGAAGCGGATTTTGCCATCTCCGAAATGGTGGAATAGGCATGTCCGCTTGCAATAGTGTGGGTATGGGTATCTAAAACGTAATTCATCGAAAGCCTTCTTTCTAAGTCTCAATCAGTAATTTTTCTGTGTCATGGGGGCAAATGTTTTTGCTCCCTCTATTTCTCACTTCAAAAGGATACAAGCAAAAATGAAATTTGTCAATGAGGGAAAACAAGACGAAAAAGAATGAAAAATGGACTTGATAATAAAAAGAAGGGGAATTATAATAGTTTCTTAGTGTTAATCACGAGAATAGAAAGCAGGTTTATATATGGAAAAAGTAAAAAACAGACGAATCGCAATCATCGGCGCTGGGGCTCTTGGTGTGATGTATGGAAATATTTTTAATCAGAATAAAAAACAGGATGTTATTTCTTTTTTGGCAGATGCTGACCGGGTTTTGCGGTATCAAAAGGAAGGAATTTTCTTAAATGGAGTAAGGCAGGAATTTGATATTCGTTCAACAGACCAGATAGAAAAGCCGTATGATCTTATCCTGATTGCAGTCAAGTTCCATCAGCTTGAAGAGGCTCTTTCAATTGCAGAAAAGGCGGCAGGAGAACATACGATTTTCCTTTCTGTATTAAATGGAATTTCTAGTGAAGAGAAAATGGCAGAACGATTTGGAGAAAAAAATGTACTTGACTGCTGCGTACAGGGAATGGATGCACTAAAAAAAGGAAATCAGTTTTTCTGTTCGAACACAGGAACCGTATCCATTGGCATGAGAATACCGGGACAGGAGGAAAGACTGACCTTTGTGGAATCCTTTTTAAAGGATATGAAAATAAATTATACTGTTTATGAGGATATGAAACACCAGCTTTGGAAAAAACTGATGTTGAATGCCGGAGTCAATCAGGCTTCCGTTGTCTTTGATGTTCCCTATGGCGGAATTCAAAAAGAGGGAATGGCCCGGGTCATGACGATTGAGGCAATGAAAGAAGTAAAAAGAGTCGCTCAATATGAGGATGTATTCTTGACAGAGGAGGAAATCAATCAGTGGATGAAAGTAATCGACAGTTTGAATCCGGAGGGAATGCCTTCCATGCGACAGGACATTTTGGCAAAAAGACCGACAGAACTTTCCTTATTTGCAGGAACCATCCGCCAGAAGGGAAAAGAGTTTGGGGTACAGACCCCAGTAAATGATTATTTTTATGAAGGAATCCGGTTGATGGAAAAGAATAGGGGGATTCTTTCGTGATGGGAAATAAAGTTCAAAAGAAAGCGGCAGACCTTGGAACAGGAAGTGTGGGAAAGCTTTTATTTCAATTAGCACTTCCGGCCATTACTGCTCAGATTATCAATGTTTTATACAATATGGTAGACCGGATGTATATCGGTCATATAGAAAAAGTAGGTGCCGCAGCCCTTACCGGTGTTGGAGTTACGATGCCGGTCATTATGGCAATTTCCGCTTTTGCGGCCTTAGTCAGTATGGGAGGTGCACCGAGAGCCTCCATTATGATGGGACGAAAAAAACCAGAGGAGGCAGAAAGAATTCTTGGAAACTGTACCTTTACTTTAATTTTAATGGCGCTTCTTTTGACCATATTGTTTCAGGTTTTTGGAAAATCGATTCTTATGGTCTTTGGGGCCAGCGAGAATACGATTGCCTACGCATTTGATTATATGAAGATTTATTCTCTGGGAACTATTTTCGTACAACTTGCGCTGGGACTGAATGCATTTATTACCGCCCAGGGATTTGCCAGAATCAGTATGTGTACGGTGCTGATTGGTGCCATCTGTAATATTATTCTTGATCCGATTTTTATTTTCGGACTGCATATGGGAGTGAAAGGCGCAGCACTTGCGACAATTTTATCTCAGGGAATTTCCTGTATCTGGGTGGTTCGTTTTCTGCTGTCTGCCCAGAGTACACTGAAACTGAAAAAGAAGAATCTTACGTTTCTTCCTTCTGTTATGCTTCCCTGCATCGCTTTGGGTGTATCACCCTTTATTATGCAGTTTACCGAAAGCGTGGTTTCTGTAAGTTTTAATACTTCTTTGTTAAAATATGGTGGAGATGTAGCTGTCGGAGCCATGACGATACTGACAAGTGTGATGCAGTTTTCCATGCTGCCGCTTCAGGGGCTGACTCAGGGGGCACAGCCAATCACCAGCTTTAATTACGGTGCACAAAATCTAGATAGGGTGAAAAAAGTTGTACAGATTCTTTTGACATCCTGTGTGGTGTATTCTGTTTTGATTTGGATGATAAGTATGTTCTTTCCGGACATCCTTGCAAAGATTTTTACCAATGATACCGAATTAATCCGGTTTACGACCTGGGCTCTTCGGATTTACATGGCAGTTTCCTGTCTCTTTGGGATACAGATTGCCTGCCAACAGACCTTCATCGCCCTTGGAAATGCGAAAGTATCTGTATTTTTGGCATTGCTTCGCAAAGTGATTTTATTGATTCCTTTGATTTTTATTTTGCCAAATTTCTTTGAAAATAAAGTGATGGCAGTCTTCCTCGCAGAACCCTTTGCTGATACGATTGCAGTAGGAACAACGGCAATTTTATTTTCTATTTATTTTAAGAAAATGCTTGCTTCAATGAAAAAAACATGTTAGACTTTTTATAGATGTGAGGGAGTAATTCCACATGAATGTGAGATAAGTCAACATCGTGGCATACGTGCCTGGTTTATCTTGAAAGAATGAGACTCATATACAATAGGTATACTGTTGTATATGGGTCCTTTTTTTATATGACAGGAAAGTCCTTTGAACTTCCCTGTCATATAAAAAGCCCTCCGGGCAGGATCGCACTGCGGCGGAAAGGAAAATGTCGCTTACGCGACCCGCCGCAGGCGGAGAATCCCGCGAAGCGGGATTCTTTCTTAATATAATTAGGAAAGGTAGATGGGAAAATGAGAGAATATCTAAAGGAAAAAGAGACAGTGTTAAAAGAGTTAGGTTCCCAAAAAGAAGGGTTGAGCCAGCTAGATGCACAAAAAAAGTTAGAGGAAGTCGGGAAGAAT
>JAUNBT010000172.1 GCA_030526985.1 Lachnospiraceae bacterium
CAGGACAAGAACGAAGCGATTCAGGAAAAGAACCTGAAGGAATATGTGAGGGGACCGATCATAGACCGAAACGGGGAGACTCTAGCGAGCTCTGAAGAACCTCTTGGTAAAAGAACTTATACAAAACCGAAAGCTTTTTCCTCTCTTTTGGGATATTGGTCCTCTATTTACAGTACAGCAGGTCTGGAAAAAACATTGGATTCTGAGTTGTCTGTAAGCGAGTGTCCAAGAAAGGGAGAGAAAGTGGGATCTACGGTACAACTTACCATTGACAGCGGCCTTCAAACAAAAGCCTATCAGGCAATTTCCGATTACAAAGGTGCGGCAGTGGTGTTAAACGCCAAGACAGGAGAAATTCTTGCCCTGACCTCTTCCCCTTCTTTTAACGGGAATAAAATTGAAGAAGACTGGGAGACATTAAATCAGACAGAGGGAATTTTTACCTCCAATGCATTTCAAAACAGTGCCATTCCCGGATCTGTATTTAAACTGGTAACCTCTGCAGCCATTTTAGAAAATGGTCTGGAAGACGAAGTGGTGGAGGATAAAGGCTCTTTGTGGGTTGACGGACGGGAAATCCAAAATTCTGATGGCTCGGCTTACGGCGAATTAACTTTTGAAGAAGGATTTGTTAACTCCTCGAATGTGTATTTTATGACACAGGGCTTAAAATTAGGTGCTGATGTATTAGAACAGACAATGAAAAAGTTTTTGATTGGAGAGACGATTTCTCTTGATTTTACAGATTTAAAATCAAATCTGGATTTTGGAGATTACTCAGACAATATGGTGGCAACCACTGCATTTGGCCAGGGAAATACTTTAATTACACCGCTTCATATGGCGATGATTGCCCAATCCATTGCAGGGGATGGACAGATGATGAAACCTTATGTTATCGCTTCTGTCACAAATGGAAAAGGAGAAACTGTGACGGAAGGGAAAAAAGAAGTGCTTACCGAGACTGTGACAAAAGAAACGGCACAAAAGATAAAAAATGCAATGGTAAAAGCAGGCGAAAAATATGAAATGTCCACACTTTCCGATGGCGGACAGATTGCAGCAAAGACAGGAACCGCACAGCGGGGCGATGGAACCAATAACGCATGGATGGTATCTTTTGCACCGGCCGAGGATCCAGAATATGTAGTTTGTCTGAATCATCTAGGTACCGATGAATATGGAATTTCTTTAAAAGAAGAGATGGAAGGAATCTATGACTATCTTTTTTCTTCAGAAGAATAAAGAAGATCATGAAAAATGGAGAGCCTAATCGGTTCTCCATTTTATAGAAAGCTGGTTTAAAAAATCAGAAAAATCAAGTCCTTTATAAGGGTTTTCTCCGAGAGAAAGAAGAGAAGGGGGGATACCAGACGTCAAATCATCAGAAAGATGGGATAAAAGGAAGGTCAGAGCCTGAATGAGCAGCTGCTGTCCTTTTAAATTCTGATTCAGATGATAAGAAATCTTTGGCACATAGGAAGGATGGGGGTTGCGAATAAAATAGTAGGCACAGGTAAAATCAATCAGCCGAAGCTGGTCTTTGGCAATCAAAAGATTACCTGGATGAAGATCTGTATACAAAAGCCCATTGGAAAGGAGAAGCAAAAGCACGTCACCTAAATCGAGTATATACTTCTTAAGCTGTTTTGTGGTAAGATAGTGGGCAGAGGATAGAGCGGTGCCGTCTATGTATTCCATCAAAAGAGCGGGGACAGGATCTTTGGCCTGACCAATGATAAGTTCAGGAATCAATCCATAATAAACAGGAAGAACCGGGTGAGACAAGCTGCTTAATGTATGGTATTCATCTTCATAAGCTTCTAAAATGGCGTCACTTTTTTGACGTGGTGTTTTTACCACATAGGAAGTATCTTTGTCCGAAGCGAGATAAATCAGACTGTGTCTGGGCGCGGCAAGTATTTTATGAATCGTGAGCTGGTCTGGAATACCCATAATTTTTGTTCTCCTTCTATAGATGAATCATTGTTGATGGCTATTATAACACATTTTATTTTACAAGGCAAAAAGTAGAGAAGGGAGATTTCTATGCCTGTATATTTTGAAAGTAGGAAAAACAAACGGCAGATCAACCAGGACTGTCATTTTTATATGGAATATCGAATCAACCATGAGGCATTGCTTCGTATTTTCGTCATTGCAGACGGAATGGGAGGTCTTTCAAAAGGCGAGAGAGCCTCCGGGTTAGCAGCTAGAAAATGGATTTTAAAACTGCAAACTATGACTCTTTCAGAAGAGTTTTTGAATAAAACACTGACAGAACAGATTGAGAATCTGAAACGATTTTCCTATCGGTCCGTACAGGAAATCAATGATGAAGTATATCAGGAACTGACCGATGAGGGAATTGAGGGCGGAACTACTCTGACGGTGGGAATCCTTTTTTGGGATACGCTGATTCTTACGAATTGTGGGGATAGTCCAGCGTATCTTTATCAAAAGGATGGCAATTTTTTAAAGCTTACAAGAGATCAGAATGTGGCAGAGGAATTAGTTCGGCAGCAAAAAATCACAAGAGACAGTGCAATCTATGAACAAAAAAAGCATATGCTTACAGATTATATTGGAAAATATCGAAAATCATCCCCCAGTGTTGTTTCCATCGAATATCAAAAAGGAGATATCCTTCTTATGGGAAGTGACGGTGCTTTTGGAAACCTGAAGGAGGAAGAGCTAAAAGACTTGATTTACAAAGGAAAAACCAGATTGGGGGAGCTGATTGGAATGATTTTTCGAAAGGCAGAGGAAGCCGGGGAAGAGGATAATCAGACAATGATTGTATATCAGGAAGAAGAAAAGCAGGAAGAGAAAAAGGATGCTCCAAAGCGGAAAGGACTTTTTTGGAAAAGACAGGCGGTGTAAAACATGTATCCTATATTAAAAGAGGGAGAAGAACTTCATTTTATCAGTGATAAAGAACCGGGGCGTTCTGGATTTGAAGTGGATCTTAAAATGAAGAGGGAAATCTATCAAAACGGAAGAAAACAGGGACTGTTAGCTCATGATAAGTATACAGGGAAAGCCTATTTTGTAAAAGTACTTTTCTGTGGCGATTTAGATGAAGTCTATGTGGAGAAAGAGAGTAAGGTTCAGATGTATTCCCCTTTTATTATTCGAATCTATGGAGGAATGCTGGACCGGGAAAAGGATCGTTTCATCACACTGATTGAATATAGAAAAGAGCCGGACCTTTCGGATTTAATCCGTTTTGGCGCATTAAATGGATATTCGTCAGAGGAGAAACTGGCGATCAAGCATAAAATTGTGTTAAAGATTCTCTATGGAATTCATCACTATATGTCAATGTATGAAAATGACCCCATTGTTCACAGAGACATCAAACCGGAAAATATTATGGCGTCTAAGGATGGCGAGATTGTAAAAATCATTGATTTTGACTGGGTGCATCTCCATAAAAGTAATGTGACAATCCTTACGAGACGGGAGCAAAAGGGAACCTTAGGTTATGCAGAACCAAAATCCTGGAACAGCTATGCAGCCAAAAAACAGATGGATATCTATTCAGCCGGATTGGTCTTTTATTTTATTTACATGGAGAAGCATCATTTTTCAGGGCAGGATGATATAAGCCGCTATCTTTTAGCCGATGACTTTGCCTATACTTTAAAGGATACAGGAGGAATGGACCTAGAACTTCGAGCTATTTTACAAAAAATGATAGCAAGGGAAGAAGATCGGTATGAAAAAATTGAGGATGTCATCTATGATTTTGTCCGGTACTTAAGACGGACAGGACAGTATCCCATCATTCCGGAACTTATGATGGAGGAACCTTCTGACCGGGTGAGGCTTTATTACCGGGTCGGACCGATTACTTACAGTCCGGTATTGAAAAATTACCGATTTTTATCTGTTGAGTATGGACGGAAACAGCTTAGAAGCAAGAATGGGGAATTCAGCTCTCATATCCTTTCTTTTTTTCGGGCAGGGGAAGAGATAAAAGCTGTGATTTTAGATCCCCGTTGCAAAAAAACGCTCAGTCAGTCCGAAGAACTTGAAATTGTAAGAGAAGGGGACTGCTTTGAATATGCAGACACCAAGATTGAGATTTTAAAAATAAAGGAGATGGAAGAATGGAAGATAGAATGAACCCGTCAATTCCTTATGGCCTAGCAAAAAAACTGGGACAGGAAAAAGAAAACGCATTTACACTTTACTGGGATTTTGTCGTGGATGGAACAGCGTCCATGTCATCCCTTTATCCGGCTGTTTTTTTTGCAGTGGGACATTTTTTAGAATGGCTGAAACGCTATGATGTAAAACCTGTGGTGGGAATTACGGTAATTCGTAGTATGCCGGAAGAGAAAATTGAAAAAATAGAGATGGAGCCAGGTTCCTATTTTACAGAGGATGTGGCATTGTTTTTAAAAAAATTAAAATATCTTCCTCTTTTTGGCGGAAGTGAGGATGGAGAAGAGTCCGTGGAAGAAGCACTCCTTGCTTCCTTGGAAAAGTTTCCACCGGAAAGTTTAAACAGGGGCATGATGGTATTTACGGATTCCCATCATTGCAGCCATCATCTGTCACTTCGTTCTGTGCCCGTCGGTGCAGTTACCTTTTTTTGCCCACCGGAGATGTCTTTTGAAGAATTTGATTTTGCATTTTGTACACCGGACGGCCTGATTGATGAGGAGGGTTCCCCTGCATTTATTGATATTTGCTCCCTTTTTGAGGAATTGAAGCCGGAATATTTAGACAATGTGGTAAAGCCTTTTAAAGATTTGATACAGGGTGTTTCTATCGGTGTTTAAAAGGTCAGCAGGAGAAGAAAATGGATGAAAAAAGAACGGGAAACTGCTATTTCTTAGAAGGATTGGAAGAAGAAGAGCGGCTTCTATTAATAAAAAAAATAAAATACTGGATGAAAGAGGGGGGATTGCCAAAGGAAGTGCGAAAGCCGATTTCCCTTATCTATAATGATGAAGATAGATGTGTAGGATATTCCTATGAAGAACTTGAGTTTCCTGGAATTTCTTTAAAAGAGCTATTTCAAAGGGAAAATATGGAGAAATACCATGTGGACAGTCACTTTTTGTTTCGGGCAGCAAAAAGGATTCTTTCTGTCATGATGGAACTTTCTTCCAAAAAGATATATCCGGGGCTTATGACATTAGAAAGCATTCAAATTCACACAGACCGGGCGGATAAAGCCGTTTTATTTACCCAGCCGGAGCACTTTCAAGCCGGTGAGATGGTTTCCACCTATCCATGGTATCCGAGTGATTCCAAATTGTATGAGGTTGAGCCGGAGCTTTTTGATGCACACAGTCAAAAAAAAGCAGATGGAAAACTGATGTATAAAATTCTTACAGCCTTTCCAAAAGGAAATGCCAAGATTCCACCTGATCCGAAAAAGCAGGAGCTTTCCTATGTATTCTGGAATATTTTAAGCAGAGAATGGAAGGATTTCTTTTTGAGTCTTTCTGAATCTGAGGCGGAGTACGAAAATATCATGAAACTGTTACAGGAATCCATTGAAGAGGAAAATTATTATACAGACCCTGCAGATCGAAAAATGACAGAGGAAGTGAGACCCTTTTCCATAAAAAAAGAGCTTCCGAAAGCCTATGCAGCAATCGCAGTTCTTCGGGAAGCAGGAAAGTCAGCCCACGATATCAGCCGGCAGATGTATCTGGTGTTAGAAGACTTAGAAGAGGATGGGACTTATGATTATGAAGAAGCATTTATCTTAGGGGACCGCCATCCCTTCGCTAGACCCTTTCGCCGCCATGAGCCGGGATTTCGCGCCCAGTTAGCTCACAAAATCTCAGCCTATTCCTTTGGGGAGGTTTTACTGATTTCTTCTGAACTTTTAAGTCAGGCATTGCTATTAGAAAAAAGGCCTTCTATTTTATACATTTTACTGGACGGGGAAATCTTAAATGATGCCATGTATCAAAAAAGTCTGGAAAAACTGATGGAACTAAAAGAAAAGTATGGCACAAAGATTATCCTTTGTCCTGCAGGAGAACATAGAGGGGAAGGATATCAGAGGCTTCTTGGGATTGTGGATGAGGAAAGATAATACTTGGATGAAAAAATGAAGATATTATTGTAATACAAATGTTCGCATGCTATAATGTTTCTATTGGATATAAGCAATGTCTATTTTTAGAACGTGTACTGAGATAAAAATGTATTATCAATAAGATAAGGAGTGGGTTTGTATGATATTAAGAAAAAGAGAAAAATATTTTCTGATTTCTCCTATTAAAGACGAGAATGAGGAGTGCGTTGACACAGCAGATATTCCGTCCATTAATGTTCTGATTAGTATTTACAAAAAAATAAAAATAGTGATAGTTTTACTGTGTGTTATATTAGTTTTATTATCTTTTTATATTTTAGTTTGGTATATGGAAAACATCGTTGCGTATATGTAATAAATCCCTATATGGATGGCAGATAGTGATACGAAAATTTATTAATATGAGCTAATGGGAAAGGGGACTTGGAAATGCTAAATCATAAAGAACTTACATCCACCTATGATATCAATTTGCAGATTAAAGTTTGCAGATTGTTAGAGCAGAATAATATAGGTTACAAAATTAAAGTAGTTGATCGGAATGCTTCCTCTATATCGGCAAGAAATAGAAGCAGAATGGGTAGCTTTGAAGAAAAATTGTATATTTTACCGGTTGATTTTTGGTACGCAAAAGAGGATGGGATTCATCCTCTTTTTTTGTGCGCCTGTTTTTCAGTTCTATTTATTGAATCACAATACAGCATAATAATCACCAGAATAAAACAACCCCATCTCTTCATATTATATCTATACCTTTTCACTTCAAAAAAATGTCTAAAAAAATTTCTTTCCTTTACCCATTCTTTACAAAGACCCAATACTGACTTAATACAGAGTTGCTAAACTAATCCATGTCGAAAGGCAAAGGGCAAAAGACCAGATTAGGATAAAGGATAGAAGGAAAAGCCCAAAAGTAAAATTGAGAACAAGCGGAATGACCGCGAAAGGAGAATTTTTAAATGAGAGTGAAAAAATTAGTAACAGCAGCTTTTGCAGCAATGATGGTGTTGTCATTAACAGCATGTGGAGGAAGTGATACTTCTGCAACAGATGACAGTCAGGCAGAGGGACAGGAAGCAACAACGGCAGCAGCAGACAGTGCAGCAGAGACAGACGCAACAGAGGGAACGGT
>JAUNBT010000173.1 GCA_030526985.1 Lachnospiraceae bacterium
TGAGATGGCAGCTTATAAAGAACAGGGCCGCTGTAAACTGCTTGTTGTGACAGGCTGTCTGGCACAGCGTTACCATGAAGAGATGCGAACAGAACTTCCAGAGGTCGATGTTATACTTGGTTCCTCCAATTATAGTGATATTGTGGAGGCAATCAACAAAGGACTGAAAGAAAAGAATGTAACACTTCTTCGGGATTTAAGCTATATGCCGGATTTAAGCCATACGAACCGGGTGATAACGACAGGAAATTATCTGGCCTATTTGAAAATAGGCGAGGGCTGCAGCAAACGTTGTAGTTATTGCATCATTCCAAGTATTCGCGGCAATTATCGAAGTGTTCCTATGGAACACCTGATTGCAGAAGCAAAAAAGCTTGCGAAAGATGGAATAGAAGAACTTGTTTTAGTTGCTCAGGAGACAACAGTGTATGGTCTCGATTTATATGGGAGGAAGATGCTCCCAGAACTTCTTCGCAAATTATGCCGTCTTGATGGAATCCGCTGGATTCGGATTTTATACTGTTATCCGGAAGAGATTACAGAAGAACTCATTGAGGTGATGGCGCAGGAGGATAAGATTTGCTCTTATCTGGATATGCCAATTCAACACAGTGAAGATCGTATCTTAAAGGCGATGGGAAGAAGGACGAGCAGGTCCGAACTGATTGACATTATTACAAAATTAAGGGATCGAATTCCGGATATCACACTGAGAACAACATTAATTTCCGGTTTTCCCGGTGAAACAGAGGAAGAGCATGAAGCAATGCTTCATTTTGTGGACCAGATGGAGTTTGACAGATTAGGAGTATTTCCTTATTCGCCAGAAGAAGGTACAAGGGCTGCCCAGATGGATGGACAGATTCCGGAAGAAGAAAAAATACGAAGACGGGATGAGATTATGCAGCTTCAACAGGAGATTTCTCTTGAGAAAAACCAGACCATGGTTGGCTGTGAACTGACCGTATGTGTGGAAGGGTATCTTTTTGAGGATGACATCTATGTGGGAAGAAGCTATAAGGATGCACCGAAAGTAGACGGCTGTGTATTCATAAGAAGCCCGGAGGAAATCGTATCTGGAACTTTTGTGAAGGTAAAGATTACAGATGCGAATGAATATGATTTGATTGGAGATGTAGTATATGGAAATGAATTTACCGAATAAACTGACTATTTTAAGAGTGATTATGATACCATTTATGGTGGTATGTCTTTTACTTGACAAGGGGATGGGAACACAAATCGCAGCACTTGTTTTGTTTGCTGCAGCAAGCTTTACAGACTATTTAGACGGTCATATTGCCCGGAAGAATAATCTGGTTACAAACTTTGGAAAGTTTATGGATCCATTAGCAGACAAATTACTGGTATGCTCTGCTATGATTTGTCTCGTGGATTTGGAAAGAATTCCTTCCTGGGTTGTAATTGTAATTATTGCAAGAGAGTTTATTATCAGCGGATTCCGTCTGGTAGCTTCTGATAATGGAATTGTAATTGCCGCAAGCTATTGGGGAAAATCAAAAACGGTTTCCCAGATGTTTATGATCATGTTGCTTATTATTTATCCATCTGGAGAGATTTTCTTCTGGGTTGAGCAGATTCTCATTTATCTGGCACTGATTTTGACTGTAATTTCCCTGCTTGACTATTTAATGAAAAATAAACAGGTTCTTACAGAACAAAAATAAGAGGAGTTATAAAAATGATTGCTGAATTAATTTCCGTAGGTACTGAGATACTGCTCGGTAATATTGTGAATACGAACGCAGCTTATTTGTCTGAAAAGCTGGCTGTTCTTGGATATTCCGTCTATTTTCAGACGACAGTAGGGGACAACGAAGAACGGCTTGCTATGGCAATTTCGGCAGCATTATCTCGGTCCGATGTTGTTATTTTATCAGGCGGTCTTGGGCCAACGGAAGATGACCTTACAAAAGAGACAGCTGCAAAAGTATTGGGAATCGAATGTTATGAAGATAAACAGGTAAAAGAAGCGATTACCACGTATTTTAACAAGAGAAAAGCAAAAGAAGTAACAGAAAACAACTGGAAACAGGCGATGGTTCCAGAAGGTGCCAGAATTCTTTTTAATGAAAACGGAACGGCACCTGGATTGATTCTTGATACAAAGGAGGAAAAACACCTGATTTTACTTCCAGGACCTCCGGGTGAATTAAAGCCTATGTTTGAGAATCAGGTAATGAAATACCTTGGTGAGATTAATCCGGGAACAATCTATTCTCAGATGGTGAAGATTCACGGAGTGGGAGAAAGTGCGGTTGAGACAATCGTAAAAGATTTAATTGATGGTCAGAATAATCCAACTGTTGCACCCTATGCCAAGACTGGTGAGGTACATCTTCGAGTGACAGCCAGAGCAGATACCAAAAAAGAAGCCAAAAAACTGGTTCAGCCTGTCTGTGCAGAAATCAAGTCGAGATTTGGTAATGCGGTCTATACGACAGACGAGAAAGAAACACTAGAAGAGAGTATCGTTAAATTACTTAAAAAACATGATTTAACACTTGCAACTGCTGAATCCTGTACGGGAGGTTTGTTAGCAGGCAGATTAGTGAATGTTCCGGGAGTGTCAGATGTATTTCAGCAGGGGTTTGTCACTTATTCTAATAAAGCGAAGAGGAAATTGCTGGATGTAAGTAAGAGTACGTTAAAAAAATACGGAGCTGTATCGAAGCAGACAGCAAAAGAGATGGCAGCAGGTGCGGCTATTTTAACGGGAGCTGATGTTGCTGTGTCAATCACCGGTCTTGCCGGGCCAGATGGCGCAACAAAAGAAAAACCGGTTGGAATGGTCTGTATGAGCTGTTATATAAAAGAGAAAAATTTTACGAAAGAATATAATTTTACGGGAAATAGACAAAAGATTCGAGAGAATTCTGTTGTCTATGCACTTAGTTTGTTAAGGCATAGTATATTAGAAAACTATGAGACAAAGAAATAAACATTTAAAAGTCCTGTTTTTGACATTTTATCAAACGATATTTGTCAAAAAACAGGACTTTTTTCATGATAAGAATTAAATAAACATAATTTACAATATTAAACAACAAAACACTTGTTTTTTTTTTGATTATGTGTTATACTGTCGCAAGAGTAAAAACATAATTGTGAAGAATAGAAAGGTAGATAAGATGGCAAACGCAAATGCAGAAAAATTAAGTGCTTTAGAGAAAGCAATTTCAGAGATTGAGAAAGAATATGGCAAGGGATCTGTTATGAAGTTGGGTAATAATTCCACCCATATGAACGTGGAGACGATTCCAACAGGATCCTTAAGTTTGGATGTGGCATTAGGAGCCGGAGGCGTACCGAAGGGAAGAATTGTAGAAGTATATGGACCGGAATCCAGTGGTAAGACGACGGTTGCTTTACATATGATTGCAGAAGTACAAAAGAGGGGAGGAATCGCGGGATTTATTGATGCAGAGCATGCTTTAGATCCTGTCTATGCCCGTAATATCGGGGTTGATATTGATAACCTGTATATTTCTCAGCCGGATAATGGCGAGCAGGGCTTAGAGATTGCAGAGACGATGCTTCGCTCCGGTGCGATGGATATTATTATTATTGACTCTGTAGCAGCATTGGTACCGAAGGCGGAGATCGAGGGAGATATGACGGATATTCAGGTTGGTCTTCATGCCCGTTTGATGTCCAAGGCATTGAGAAAACTGACGGGACATATTAACAAGTATAATTGTGTGGTAGTCTTTATCAATCAGCTGCGTGAGAAAGTTGGTGTGATGTTCGGTAATCCTGAGACAACAACAGGTGGACGTGCTCTTAAGTTCTATGCTTCTGTGCGCTTAGATGTCAGAAGAATTGAGGCAATCAAGCAGAGCGGGGAGATAGTGGGAAACAGGACCCGTGTCAAAGTAGTAAAGAATAAGATTGCACCACCATTTAAAGAAGCAGAATTTGATATTATGTTTGGAAAAGGAATTTCAAGAGAAGGAGATATCTTAGATCTTGCAGCAAACTGCAATGTAATTAATAAAAGTGGTTCCTGGTATTCTTATGAAGGAAACCGGATTGGTCAGGGACGTGAGAATGCGAAGACATATTTGAGAGAGCATGCGGACGTCATGGCTGATGTGGAGCAGAAAGTAAGAAATTATTTCCATTTAGATGGAGAAGTTTTAGAGGATGCGAAAGCAACAGATACAGCAGTGGATGTGAATGCAGGCGAAGATATAAAAGGTGTTGAAACAGAGACAGAATGATGCATCAATGGGTAAGATCTTTTAGACCACTGCATCAAAGAACAGGATGAATAGAATATGAGAATTGCACAGATTACAGATGGTAAAGCAGGAAGATGTGTGATCCGTTTAGAGAACGGTATGGAATTTCCAATTGGTCGAAAAGAGAAGAAGAATCTGGAACTGGAGGAAGGGAAAGAGCTTGGAACTAATCAGCTTCAATGGATTATGGAGGAACTGGTTTATCCGAGAGGCCGGAATTATCTGATTCATCTGCTTGCATCAAAGGATTATACAATAAGTGAGATAGAAGAAAAGTTAAGGAAAACATCTTATCCAGACATTGTAATAGAACAGATTATTCATTACGGAATCGAACAGCATTATTTAGATGATGCGCGCTATGCTGAAGATTATATTCGTTTTCACAGAGAGGGAAAGAGCATACGCAGTCTTAAATATAAGCTGCGGGAGAAGGGTATTCCAGATGATATCTTAAATGGAATTGAAGAAGAGGATGAGGAAGAATTTCTATATCCAATGGTAAAGAAATATTGGGAGAAAAAAAAGGGCGACAGTTATGTGCGCCGTGGGAAGACAACCCAGTATTTTGTAAGAAAAGGTTATCCGTTTGATCTTGTAAGAAGACTGATTACCCGCTTAGAAGAGGAAAGGATTGTTTAAAAATCGTCTAAAATAGACAGATAAAAGAATCAATAACAAAAATTCGGAAAGAAACGGGACATCCCTTGACAATTTGCATAAAAAAGTGTACAATTTAAGTGTTGTACGTTTGTGCAATGAAAATTAAATAAGGAGGTGCTCCTGTGGATTTTACGGTTGTGATTATCGCCATAGTAATAGCTTTGGTCATAGCGATTCCATGTACGGCTGCAATTGCGATTACATATCGTAAGAAGATTGTAGAAGCGAAGATTGGAAGTGCAGAAGAAAAGGCCAGAGAGATTATAGATGATGCGCTGAAAACTGCGGAATCTAAGAAGAGAGAGGCTTTGCTTGAGGCAAAAGAAGAAGCTTTAAGATCAAAGAACGAATTCGAGAAAGAAAGCAGAGAGCGTAGAGCTGAGTTACAGCGTATGGAGAAGAGGGTCATTAACAAAGAAGAGGCTGTCGATCGTAAGGCAGACACTTTGGAGAAGAAAGAGAATGCCCTTGCTCATAAAGAATCATCTCTCGACAAACAAAGAGTTAAAGTGGAAGAGATGCAGGCACAACAGCTGCAGGAACTGGAGAGAATATCCGGATTAACCTCTGAACAAGCAAAAGAATATCTTTTAAAGACAGTGGAAGATGAAGTGAAACATGAAACAGCGCTTATGGTAAAAGAGCTGGAATCAAGAGCAAAGGAAGAAGCGGACAAGAAGGCAAAAGAATACGTTGTCAATGCCATTCAAAAATGTGCAGCAGATCATGTGTCTGAGACAACAATCTCTCTTGTGCAGCTGCCGAATGATGAGATGAAGGGACGAATTATTGGCCGGGAAGGTCGTAACATTCGTACTTTAGAGACATTGACCGGGGTAGATTTGATTATTGATGATACACCGGAAGCAGTTATTTTGTCTAGTTTCGATCCAATCCGAAGAGAAGTAGCCCGAATCGCCTTAGAGAAATTGATTTTGGATGGAAGAATTCATCCGGCCAGAATTGAGGAGATGGTGGAGAAGGCACAGAAAGAAGTGGAAGCAATGATGAGAGCAGAAGGTGAAGCTGCTACACTCGAAGTTGGAGTCCATGGAATTCATCCGGAATTAGTCCGGTTACTCGGTAAGATGAAGTTTAGAACCAGCTATGGTCAGAATGCATTGAAGCATTCGATTGAAGTATCCATGTTATCCGGTATTTTGGCCGGAGAGATTGGCGTTGATGTAAGAATGGCTAAGAGAGCCGGCTTGCTCCATGACATTGGAAAGTCTGTGGATCAGGAATTAGAAGGTTCTCACATTTCAATTGGTGTTGATCTTTGTAAGCGATACAAAGAGTCTCCGATTGTAATTAATGCTGTTCAGTCCCATCATGGAGATGTAGAACCAACTTCTCTGATCGCCTGTATCGTACAGGCGGCTGATACAATATCCGCTGCCAGACCAGGTGCAAGAAGAGAAACACTGGAAACTTATACAACCAGATTGAGACAATTAGAAGACATTGCGAATTCTTTCAAAGGTGTGGATAAGACTTTTGCAATTCAGGCAGGAAGGGAAATCCGTGTAATGGTAGTTCCAGAGCAGGTAAGTGACGCAGATATGGTATTACTTGCCAGAGATATTTCCAAGCAGATCGAGAGTGAACTTGGATATCCAGGGCAGATTAAAGTCAATGTTATCCGCGAAAGCAGAGCAACAGATTACGCAAAATAAACCTAGAATAGCTGAATGGCCTATCAAGAGCCGTTCAGCTACTTTTTATATAGGGAGGAAAAGATGGAACTGGTAAAAAGTATAAAAAAGGAATTAGTATACAAAGGATCTATTATTGACGTATATAAGGATCATGTTAAGATGCCGGATGGTAAAATGGTAGAATGGGATTTTGTGGATCACAAAGGGGCGGCAGCGGTTCTTCCAATTACAAAAGATGGAAAAGTCGTTATGGTAAAACAGTATCGCAATGCATTAGACCGGATTACCTTGGAAATTCCGGCGGGAGGAATTAATCCCGGCGAGACACCAATGGAGAGTGCAATACGGGAACTGACGGAGGAAACCGGTTATATTTCTGAAAAGGTTTGTCATTTGAAAGATATGGTGTCTGCAATCGGTTTTTGCAACGAGACAATTTACATTTACTTAGCAGCAGATTTGAAGCCGGCAAAACAACATTTGGATGAAGACGAATTTGTAGATGTGGTAGAGTATCCATTAGAGGAAGTGATGGACTTGATTCTAACGAATCAGATTATTGATGGCAAAACAATCGCAGCCGTGTTACATTATTATATCCTTTTAGAAAGAG
>JAUNBT010000174.1:0-4561 GCA_030526985.1 Lachnospiraceae bacterium
AGAGCGACACAACAGGGGAAGTGACGGATCCTTTCGGCAATCTGACAAATGGAATCGGTAAAATCACGACTTTTCTCGGTGAAGCGAAAGCTTCGAAGGGAGATATTGGGATAAAGCAGATCCTTGATTATCCTCTTTCGGCTTCTGGAACCAGCTACCTTAATTATGTAAGTCCAATTAGTGGGGATAAGATGAGGGTAACCATGCATCGGACGGAAGACAATGATATTGCTTACTGTCTGGAAAGGACCAAGTCCTCTGATAAAGATGATTATAATTGGGATTATGAAGTGGTAAAAAACAAAAATACAAAATATACAGATCTTCAGAGAAATATTTTATTATGTGGTTATCCGGGAAACAGTGTATCTGCGCTCCAAAAGATGTATGGCATTTCTGAAATCAATGCCAGAAGTGCAGAACAGGCGACTCAGCTGGCTATCTGGGTGGGCAATTATATGATTGGAGAAGGTGTAAGTTTGTCTTCTGCATGGTCTGCCCATAAACCTTATAATGCCGGTGATTACAAGGCGGCGGAATTATCCAAAGCAATTTTGGAAAGAGCCGATGATATGTTAAACCAGAGTTTTTCTGTATCAGGAAGCGAAGTAAAGATAAGTGGAGAACAGGCAAGCTGCAGTTTTACATTGACAACCCAGGGACAGTATTATCCGGTGACAGGTACCTTAAGTGGACTTCCTGAAGGAGCCATAGTAACAGCAGACGATTCTATTGCTTACAAAGACGGAACATTTTCTTTGGATAAGGTGAAAGGAAAGGCTTCCATCACGATTACTTTTTCCAAACGGGTAAAGTCATCTACGATTACCTTGAAAGCGAATGGAACCATTCCGATTCCGCCGTCTTATAGTGGGATTTTGTATTATGATAACAAAGACAGCGACTATCAGTCTGTTGTTTATGTAAAAGATGTAAGTCCTTCTTATACAGAGAAGAAAGACAGTATAAATTGGGAGCCGGAACCGGCAGGGAAACTTCATCTTCAAAAAACCTCAGAAGATGGTGCTATTGCCGGAATTAAATTTCATCTAACGGGACCGAATCAGTACGACCAGACTTTTGAGACGGATTCTCAGGGAACTATCGATTTTGGATATTTGGCACCGGGAACCTATAGTGTAACCGAAGAGACACCGGATCGTTATGTGGCGCAGCCGTCCCAGACTGTAACATTAAGCGACGGCGATGACAAGACAGTGACTTTTCATAATATCTTGCGAAAGATGATGATTACGGTGAATAAAAAAGATACTCTGGGTGATTTAGCAAGAGGAGATGGGCAGTTAGTCGGAGCAGAATATACTATTTACAATGAGAAAGGTGAAGCAGTTGAGACACTTGTGATTGGGGAAAATAATACAGCCAGTTCGAAACAGCTTCCTGTTAACGTTTATACGGTAAAAGAGACAAAAGCACCGGTTGGCTATACTTTAGATACTGCTGTTTATACAGTTGACGGTACAAATGGAGATAAAACAATTGAAGTTGCTTCCTATTCTGTGACATCAAAAGAAAAGATAATAGAAGGCAGAATCCGAATCCTTAAGATTTTGGAAAATCCAGACAGCCAGTCGGAGGAAATAATCCCGGCAAAAGGCGTGCGTTTTACCTACTATCTCAATTCGAATCCATCAAAACGAATGACAATAACATTAGATGAGAATGGAATGGGAGAATCTGAGCTCATGCCATATGGAACCTATACCTTAGAAGAAGACAGTGCGCCAAAAGGATGGAAAGAAATCCTTCCGAGAACGGTCAAAATTGAAGAAGAAGGACAGACAGAGTCTTACTATCTGGTTGATCCGTTAGACGGCGGAGAATGCAAAATCATAAAAAAAGATAAGAAAACCGGAAAACAGGTTGCCTTTGCCGGAACTCGTTTTCAGATTCGAAAAAAAGATTCCGGAGAGATTGTCTCCCAGAATATCACTTATCCGGTAAAAGAAAAAATCAACGAATTTACGACGAACGCAGAAGGCATCATTATGCTGCCGGAAAAATTACAGGCAGGAGATTATCTTTTATATGAGCTAGAAGCACCAAGTGGTTATTTAAAAGAAGAGAATCCAGTAGAATTTACTGTTCCAGACAATGCAAAAGAAATGATAGAGATTGTGATGGAAAATGAACCACTTACGGCAAAATTAGTGATTGAGAAGAGGGGGCCGGTTTTTTCCGAAACCAAAGAACAGTCAGAAGAAGGAGAAAAACTAATTATTCCAGTGTTTTCAGAAAAACCTCTTGTAGGAGTGAAATACCGGTTAGAGGCATTAGAAGAGATAAAAACACTAGATGGGACAGTTCGTATTAAGAAAGGACAGGCTTTTGAGACAGTCACAGATGAGAATGGAAAAGCAGTATTTTCAGATTTGTATCCTGGAGAATATGAACTGACAGAGAAAGAAGCGTTAGAAGGATATATCAAAGACAGTATTCCAAAACAGGTTAAGATCCAATGCACAGATCAGACACTGGCGGTAAAGACAGATTCTATTTCCTTTACAAATAATCAACAGACACCAGAGATTTCTTTGACAAAACAGATGGGTGAAAACCCATATTTGAAAGTGGAAGAGCCGTGGAAAGAGGTCATGTTTGGACTTTATGCCGGAGAAGATTTGAAAGAACAGCATCCGGATGGCACAAAGGGTAAGGTGCTGATTGAAAAAGATTCCCTGCTTGACCTATATAAAATCAGTGATGAGGGAGAAGGAGTGAGTCTTGCCAAGACAGTTCTTCCTTATGGCACCTACTATATGAAGGAAATCAAAACACATGAAGCCTATGTTTTAGATGAAAAGGAATATACATTTTCTTTTACTTACGGAGCAGGAGGAGAAAAAGTTCAAAAAATCAATGTAACAAAAGACCCTATTGTGAATAAACCGGAGGAAGGAAAACTTCTATTTACAAAGAAAGAAGTATCTACTGGAAAATTAATTCCAGAGTGTAAGGTGGAAATCAAAAATAGTAACGGTGATGTAATTGTACAGGGAACGACAGACGAAAAAGGTGAGATTCACTTTGAACGACTTCCTGCAGGAACCTATACTTATCGAGAATATGATGCACCAGAAGGCTATCTGATTGATGAGAAGGAATATCCTTTTGAAATAAAAGAAGATGGTCAAGTCGTAGAAGCGGTGATGGAAGATGATTATACAAAGGTGGAAATCAGTAAAGTTGATATGACCACCGGTGAAGAATTGCCTGGAGCAAAATTGACTTTGTATGATGAGAAAGGCACAAAGATTGAACAGTGGGTAAGCGAAAAAACGGCTCATTCCATAGAAAAATTGGAGCTAGGCTGGTATGAACTAGAAGAAATTACAGCACCTAAAGGCTATGAAAAAGCTGAGAAAATTCGTTTTGAGGTAAAAGCTACCGGTGAGATTCAGACAGTTGTTATGAAAGATAAACCAGTAGAAAAGGAGAAGAAGGAAACCAAAACCAGCACAGGAAGTAAGACTGGGGATAGAACTCCAATGATGCTTTTTTTGACCCTTTTGCTGGGCTCAGCAGCAACCATGATATTAATCAAAAGAAAGCGAGAAAAATAATTTTTAAATGAATTCCGGTATCATTTTGCCTGGATGGAAACTTTACAGAAAAGCACTGATGTGGTATATTCCTAAAGGAAGTGTAAACACTGAAGGAAGGAATGTGACAGATGATCATCGGCAAAAAAATGAGGGATCCGGTCCAGATATCAGATCAGTATCAGGCAGAATACCGGATAGAAGAAGAAAAAATACAATTTGTAAAATATTTGGGGACGGAAGAAGAGTATCAGATTCCTGACCAGATAGAGAATCGACCGGTAACGGAAGTGGCAGAATATGCATTTGCAGAGCACAGGAATTTGTATTCTGTAACACTTCCGCCCGGTCTTTTGCGGATTGGAAGACATGCTTTTTATAACTGCCGGGGACTTCAGGAACTAATCCTTTCTGATCAGGTGACAGAAATTGAGGACGGAGCATTTAAAAATTGTAAGCTGTTATCCCGGCTTGAACTGCACACAAAAAGAGATCATAAACTGGTAATTAAGAATATTTTGATGGACAGCACAGAGGGAATGCATGCTTCTATTATTTACGAAGAGAAAGAGGCAAGCGAGCGGGGAGAATTTTATTTTCCGCCTTATCTGGTGGAATATGAGGAAAATACTCCGGCAAGAATCTGTGAAAAACAGGCCTATGGCTCCGGAGAAAGGTACCGGCACTGTTTGTATGACGGTCAGCTAAATTATGACCAGTATGACCAGCTTCTTGATTATTCTATTGCAGTGGATAATATTGAACATCCGATTCAGACGACGATAGGACGACTCATGTATCCCTATGAATTGAAGGAAGAGGCGAAGGTACTTTATGAGGAATTTTTAAAGGAAAGAATAGAGGATTTTCTTATTTTTTATATAAAAAGAGAAGATTTCCGTGTGTTGGAATGGCTTTTAACAGAGAAATATCTTACAAAGGAAGAGAGTAATTTAGCAGCAGAGCTTTGCAGGAAATATGATAAAAATGGACTGTTG
>JAUNBT010000174.1:4592-7190 GCA_030526985.1 Lachnospiraceae bacterium
AGGAGAATTTTAAGCCAGTAAAGAAAGTATTTGAGCTATAAAAGTAAAAGGATGAGACAGGTGGAAGGATGAGACCAGAGATTGTACAAAAAACAGAAAAAATAACGAAACGGATATGGGAAGCTTCTGCCAACGAGATTTATCTTTCCATGCGGTATTTTCACATGGCTTTTGGGGCGCTTTTAAAGAAAGCAGATTGGAATACGGCTTCGATTGGCTGCGATGGATTTCAGATTTACTATAAACCGGAATACCTGATTGGACTTTATGAAGCGAATCCGTTATTAGTGAACCGGATTTATCTGCATATGATTTTGCATTGTATGCTAAAGCACATGATCAAGAGGAAGAAACGGGACAAGGATTTGTGGAATTTAGCCTGTGATATTGTGGTGGAATCTGTGATTGACAGCTTTTCTTATCGCTGTGTTCATCTTCCGGTTCACGGAAAAAGAAGAAACCTTTACCGTGAGTTGAAAGAGAATTTTAAAGTTCTTACAGCAGAGAGGGTGTATCAGTGGTTAAAAGAGCAAAAGATGTCAGGAGAGCATTTTATTGAACTGGTGATAGAATTTCGAAGAGATGATCATAGCTTTTGGGATTTTCCAGAAGATCAGATGGAGAATAAGATACAAAGCCTTCAAAACAAATGGCAGGATATCAGTGAGAAGACCCAGACTGAGATGGAGACTTTTGCAAAAGATCAGGAAGAGGATTCTGGAGATATGGTAAAAAAACTTCAGGTAGAAAATCGAAAAAGGTATGATTATAAAAGCTTTTTATCCCAGTTTGCCATTATGAGGGAAGAGATGATGATTGATGCAGATTCCTTTGATTATGGATTTTATACGTATGGTCTGACGGTCTACGGTAATATGCCGTTGATTGAACCGCAGGAATGGAAGGAAGTAAAAAAGATTCAGGAATTTGTGATTGCAATTGATACTTCGATGTCCTGCAGTGAGGAATTAGTACAATTATTTTTAGAACAGACCTATGCTATCTTAAAAGAATCGGAAAGCTTTTTTAAAAAGGTGAAAATTCATCTGCTTCAGTGTGACAGTAAAGTACAATCAGATGTGATTGTGACTTGTGAAGAGGATCTGGTCCGGTATATGAAAAACCTGACAATAAAAGGCGGAGGTGGGACGGATTTTCGACCTGTTTTTCAATATGTGGATGAGTTGATAGAACAGAAATATTTTTATCATTTGAAAGGACTTGTTTATTTTACAGACGGATATGGGGAATTTCCTGTGATGAGACCGTCCTATGATACAGCATTTGTGTTTTTGGAGCAGGATTATGAGGATGTCAGTGTACCACCATGGGCAATCAAATTAATTTTACAACCGGAGGATATAAAGGATGAACATTAAAAGGGCAAAAGAAGAAATCAAGCATACGGTAGAGGCTTACCTTAAAAAAGATGAATTTGGAGAGTATCGGATTCCGGTGATTCGACAGCGCCCGGTACTTTTAATGGGACCTCCGGGAATTGGAAAGACTGCGATTATGGAACAGATTTCGAGAGAATTGAAGATTGGACTTGTAGCTTACACAATTACCCATCATACCAGACAAAGTGCGATAGGACTTCCCTTTATCGAGAAGAAAGTCTACGGAGAGAAAGAATATTCTATCACAGAATATACGATGAGTGAAATTATTGCCTCTGTCTATGAAAAGATAGAACAGACAGGAATCAAAGAGGGGATTTTATTTATCGATGAGATAAACTGTGTGTCGGAAACCTTAGCACCGACTATGCTTCAGTTTCTTCAGTGCAAAACTTTTGGCAACCATAAGGTTCCGGATGGCTTTATTATTGTGGCAGCAGGGAATCCACCGGAGTACAATAAATCTGTGCGGGATTTTGATATTGTGACTCTTGACAGAGTAAAGAAGATTGATATTAAGGAAGATTACAGTGTATGGCGGGAATATGCCCACGACGTAGAAATCCACGGAGCGATTCTTTCTTATTTGGAATTAAAAAAACAGAACTTCTATCAGATTGAGACCACAGTGGCCGGAAAACGATTTGTCACAGCAAGAGGCTGGGAAGATTTATCTGAGATAATTAAAATCTACGAGGAACTTCATATTCCGGTTGATTATGAGGTGGTAATCCAATATCTTTCTCAGGAGACGGTGGCGAAGGATTTTGCAAATTATTTAGAGCTGTACCATGAATATGAGAAGGATTATCAGGTAAAGGAACTTTTATATGGCAACTTTAAAAATGGAATGATTGACAGAGTAAAAAGGGCTCCTTTTGATGAGAAACTCAGTGTAATCAGCCTTTTGTTGAGCGCTCTGTGTGGTTATATAAAATCGGCCTGCCGCATGGATTCCTTTGTGACAGATTTATTTGAAAGTCTAAAAGAGTGCAAGGCAGTTCTTTTGGCTGATGAGAATACAGATAAGCTTTCCTATGAATTGTTAGAGCGGATGAAAAAAATAAAAGAAGCGGAATTTATGAAAAAGAAGGAAACTGGATTTTATACGAAAGAAGAGTCGGACACGAAAAGAAAAATATTAAAGACATTAGAAGAATACAGTCTGTCTCTTCGAAAAGAGAACAAAATAAACCCA
>JAUNBT010000175.1 GCA_030526985.1 Lachnospiraceae bacterium
AGAAGATGAAATTGCCTTAATCGAATTGATTGCCTTCTGAGCGGCGGTTTGATTTTGCTTTAGAATCTCATTTTCCTGTACCCATGTTTCTATTTGAGTTTCTGTTGGGAGTTTTTCATAAGCTGCATCAATCTGAGCATTTGTACTATCCATATTGATTACTACAGAAAGTACCTCCGCATAGGCTTCACTATATCCTTTGCTAAAACATAAAGAACGATTTGCATTAAAAACTGCCATTCTCTTTGTAATCTGATCAAGATTTGGCAATGTAAGAGAGCCTGGCCATCCATTTCCAAGGTCAGCACCTGTTCCGTGGATTGTAAAGCGAAATCGAATCACGTCTCCGTCGTGGGCTGTATAATTTCCCATTCCTACTGACGGAAAGACATTATTGACTGCATAACACCATCCTGATGTTGTCGTATAAGAAAATTGTTCCAAATCCGGGTAGTTAATATTTTTTTCACTTGCCGGATAGATATCTGCATCCGTTGGAGGATTATCTGACATCCCCTGAATACAGGCCGGAATATGACCATCTCCGGTATCCACATTTTTAATTCCTTCTAAATACCATCCATAAGATGAGTTTAAATCAATACTAGCTGTCAAGCCTTCTTCATCCATCAATCTTTCAAAAACACTCGATACCCGTTCTCCTGATGAAATTGTAATTTCTCTCGGTTCCACAATATATCCCTGTCCGATTGTAAATTTTTCTACAGCCACATATACGGTCCCTTCCGCCGCAGCCTGTGCCTTTTTATCGACGCCGAAAAACACCGCTGCCATCAATGCAAACAAAAGCAACGCTTTTATCGCTTTCTTTCCTTTCATTCGTATCCTCCTCTCAGATAAATAAATTGTAAATATTTTGAACTGCAACCTGTCTGCCAAATGAATTATGAATATTTCAATAGGTGCAGTGACAAAGCACCGCACCTATCATTGAAAATATTAGTTCAGTTTAATTTTTACTCCTTTGGATGCTGTTCCATATACCTTCTTATCGCCGACTGTCTTATAAGCACGGACCTTAAAGTAATAGGTCTTGTTCTTCGTCAGTCCAGACTTTGTGTATTTTACAGTTTTAGCACTGGTAATTGTTTTCACAAGTTTATATGTACCGTTCTTCGAAGACTTCATCCAGATTTCATATCCACTGCTGCCTTTTTGCTTATTCCAGCTAATCGAAACTTTCTTCGATGATTTCTTAGCCAGTTTGCTGATTACTGCTTTTCCCGGCTTTGTAGCGGTCTTAATTGTGTCTGTTTTCTTGTAAACTTTTACACCTGATACTGTCACGTAAGAGCGAATCTGGAAACGATAGGAAGCTGCCTGCTGCAGTTTGGAACCACTGTCACCATTTACTCGTTTAACTGTGTAAGAAGTTTTTCCTGCTGATACAGAGGCAATCAATTTATATTTCTTTGTCTTTGTATCATAACGATATACTTCATATCCCTTTGAGCCAGAAATCTTGCTCCAGGATAAAGTAACCGTATTGACAGAAGATTTAAAGCCTGCATTTAATTTTGCATTTACTGTTACTTTACAGGTCACTTTTTCACCTGCTTTCGTCTCAGCAGTAATGACAACGGTTCCATCCTTGTACGAAGTTACAACACCACTGTTGTCTACATTTGCTATGGATGGGTCAGCACTGCTCCAGGAAATGCTCTCGCCCTCTGTAATACCAGTCACTTTCAAATATGCAGTTTCATTCTGGGCCATAGTCAATGTTGTATTGTTCATTGTCAATGTTCTTTTCGTTTCATCCGGATTTGCAGTTGTACCTGCTGCAATCGTTGTTTCTGCTTTTTTCAGTACTTCAAGTACAGCATCATCTACCAAAAACTTCTGCGCCTTTGTAAGTGCATTGTAAGCCTGTCTTGCTGCTGTCACCTGTGCTTCTGTCGGATTTTCGCCCAGTTTATTAATCATCGTTACTACTTCGTCAGCTGCCTTCTGGTCCTTCAAACCTTCTATTGTTTTCTGTGCATTCTGAAGTTTAAGAACATCATCTGCAAGAACCAATCTCTTCTGTTTCTTTGTCAAAGCGTCATATGCTTTCTGAGCAGCATTTACTGCTTCTTCATTATCCAGAGTAAGTTCTTCCGGCAATGCTTCTATTACGGCCTCAACATCTAATGCTGCTACTTTATTCACTGCAGTTGTGAGTGTCTCACCGTCCGTAACCTGTTTCTTCTCATCCTCTGTCAAAGCATCATAAGCTTTCTTTGCTGCTTCCACTGCTTCTTTCTGGTCTAATGTCATATCTTCAACATCGCCTAATTCGGCAATCTTGTTATTCAGCAGTGCAATACAATCTTTCTCTGCTTTTTCAAATGCATCGTAATTGGTAACATATCCTTTGATTCTGTCATTTTCCAATGCGTCATATTTTGCTCTGATATCTGCAATTGCTTCACTTGATTCTAATGTAATTTCGCCCAAATGATCAATTGCCTCTATTATTGCGTCTACTGACTCAGACTGTGCAATTGTACACATACGTCCATACTGTTTCATAGAAGGATCGGCTGCTGCCATAGCATCATAAAGTGCATAATAAGCAGGACCAAAATTCGTTGTTCCTTCTTCTGCTTCAGACGCTGCAGTACGTGCTGTCTCAATCGCACCTTTTACTGTCTCATCCTGTACCGTTGCCAACATTGTGTCTGCCTTTTCAAGTAAACCTTTCATATCGGTTCCTGTCAATGCATAGCGAACCCATACGTTGCTTCCATTTACAATATCGCCAAGTCCAATGATGGTATCTTTATTATATCCACCTGCAAATGTACCTGATAAATCATATACAAATCCACCATCATCTGTCATATAATAGTCTCTTAATACAGTAAGCGGATTCTTATCTCCGATTGCATAATACTTTTCAATATTTACATTCAACTGAGCCAGAGCCATTAATATGTCTCCATTTGTACTGGTATTGGCACCTGTATAATATGAGCTGTAGAACATACCGACTTCGTTTTCAGAAATCTTACCTTCTGTCAACTGTGCATTTTTGTAATCTACCAATAGCTGTGCTTTTTCTTCGTCGGTCAAATATTCAGCCACTGCCGCAACTGCCCAGCTTCTCATATCAAAGTCAGCACCATTGGTCAATGCCTGTCTCTTTACCTGATCAATCAAGGTATCTTCTACCGGATATCCAGCTGTCTTAAATGCCTCTAATGTCCATATATTACAAGCATATGGACCGTAAGATCCGCTGTCATTCTTACAGTTTGCAAGACCTTCTACATAATTGGTTCCCTCGAAATCATATGGATTCTCACCAATCATAACTAATTCCATGACACAGGCAGCCCAATCTGTTGCCTGATCCATATCATGATGAGTCACATCATATACAATGTTATTCTTTAAATCAACATCTGTTGCTTTTGCCATGAAGACTCCCCAGTAACCACCTGCTGTCGTCTCGTTCATCTGTTCATCTGTCTGGCTGTTCCAGCCTGTAAGCATGGATTTCGCAAGTTCCTTTGTAGACTCTGGAATTTCATATAAAGCTTCGTTAGTATCATCATTATAAAAGAAATAATATGAATTACTTACAGCCAAGTCTCCAGATACAACTTTAATTATAGAATGATACTCTGAAGGATCTACCTCTATTGTGTACTCATTTCCGTCTGTGCCTTCGCCTGTTAATTTCTTATCATTTAATGTTACTGTTGATCCCACTGAAGCTGTCAGGTTATACTTAATCTTACTACCCTCTTCGACATCAACTTGATAAGAAGTATCATCTTTGGCAAATGTTGAATCTAACGTTCCTCCCTCGATATTTAAGGAATTAATCGTCCCTTCCTTTGCCACACGATTCACTTTAATCGTATGAACCTTTGATGTTTCACCATCGGCGGCAGTAACCTTGACTTTGATTTCAGTTAAATCAATTGTATCAAAAAATTGGTAATTTCCTAAGGAAAGTCCGATTGGTGTAATATCCAAAAGTTCGCATGTTGCTGCTGGATCTGTAGCAGCTACACCAAAACATATCGCTGAGTATTTGAAAGTCCCCTTACTGTTGGTACTATATTCTACAGGAAGTTCAATTGTATAGTCATTTTCATCCTTACCAATTTCATATTCTATGTAATTAGTAGGAATGACTGCTGTTGCTTCTAGCATTTTTAGTGAAGTGTCATGTCCTTTTTCAACATTTTTTGTTCCATTACTCTTAATAATATATGTTACTCCTGAATAGCATGAAGACGTTGCTAATGCTATTCCTTTAGGATTACTGCTTCCTTTTTTAGATGCATTTAAATTACAACTACAATTCTGCGAATACACTTCTACAACATTGTAACCTTCTTTTAACTCTATAGGAGCACTATAGTTTTCGCCATATCGTTCATTTGTAGCATCAAATCTGTTTTTATTGGCTGTATCACCATTTACAATGACATAATTTTCACCGTTTGAAATCCAATTCATGTTATTTAAAATATCTGCTGACTTTGTAACACTTTTTAGCAACTGGAATTTAAGACAGTTTTCACTGTCTGTCAAATCAATATACCGAATATCATTTTGTGCAGATAAATAATCAATATCACCTTGATCTAGCTCTTCGTTTGTCTCTGCATCCCAAGCCTTTATACTGGATAATTGTGAAAAACCTGAACTTACGTTTCTGTTTGTTGATGCATAATCTAAAATCAACACATTGCTTTCTGTATTTCCATCTTTCATTAATACTTCAAAATAAACATTATATGTTCCATCAACATTTATATCTTTATTTGCAAATTGCTGATTTGATATTGTTACACTAAAACTATTGTCTGAAATATTTACAGTATACTCATTTCCAAGAGTATTCCAACACTTTATAGATTCCACATCTGAAGAAATAGTACCTGTAATTGTCTCACCATAGCTTAATGTGTAATCATATGTTTTCTCTGTTTTCCAAATTCCATCTATATTATTATACTTTTCTATACCGGATGAACCAAAATAATTTTTTTCGTATTCGGTAAGTACAAAATCTTCGTCTGCAGCCATGGCAGGCATTCCTACAATGGCAAACATACATATCATACAGCACATTATAAAAACTATTCGCTTTTTCATTTATTCACCTCATGGATTAATAAGTACACCGGAAATTTCCCGGTGTACTTATTATTTTGTATATTCAGATAATTCCTACCACTCTGAATATGTTTTCTGATATACTACATAAATTGTATTGCCATTAATTGCTGAAACATTGCTTGCATATAAAGATAATGCTTGTGAACTAGTATATGGATTTTCTGAAACTTCTAATTTATCCGAATTACTAATTTGATAAAGAATCCAATCATTACTCTCATAAAAGCTATTTCCATCTTCAGTTGTACCAGAATCAATATACTGGGAAGATAAATTCCAGCAAGATGTTATATACCATCCACTTGGGTCACTATAGGTATCTTCTGCCCAATTTGTTGTAATGTTAAGAGATGATGCAGCGGTTTCAATTGCATCTTTTACCGTAGCATTTTCTGCTAAAGTAATATTATCTTTTCTTTGTGTAGCAACAGTTTGTCCTGAACTTGAATGTACCATAAATACAACATTTACTGTTGGAGCTGTTTTTACACTTTTCTCCGCTGCAAAGGATGTAATACCCATTGCCATAACCATAATCGCTGTTAATAATAACGCCAAAATCTTTTTACTGTTTCTCTTCATTGTAGTTGCCTCCTTGAAAAATAAATTTATTATTTCTAATAGTTCCGTGCTGATTCCTCAGCAATTTCGAGATATTTCTTCCCTACCTTTTTTCTCCGCCTTTGCAGAGCTCTTTACAAAATGCGGATTTCACCATCTCCTTTCAGATCATTCCCTGCTTTTGCCTTTTTCAAAAGCAGCCCGCGGTCTTTGGTGTCACGTCCAGCGATAAGTCCAGCATAGCAATTAGCTTAAGCCGCCTGACGTTTCATTTACGACACAGAGTTTATTTCTGGCAAAGCCCGCATTCTTGCCATTTGCTCTGTTTTCGTAAATGCCATATGAAATTGTGCTGTAATCGGGATACTTTGACGAACTGCCAAATAGAAAGGAGGTCGACATGATATGTCTGTATTATTTGTTCCGCACTTCTTCCCAAAGTAACCGATCACATTGTTTTCAAACGAGTATCCTGGCTTGGCATCTTCCAGAGAATAATGCCTTCCCAGATCCTTTTTTGATCCAGTGGCCTGACTGCATTTTACAGTCCATATTATCTCTGTCCGCCTGACAGTAGGGGTAAGCCTGCACCGGTCTTTCACCGGATTTCCATGTTTGAAAACATGCATTTTCAATTGCGTGATTCTATTATAACATTCTTTTTTTTCATTTTCTTATACAAACTGCTGATGTTTTGCCGATTTTAAAACTTTTTTGTGGAAAATATGTTTATTAATTCCGTTTTTGCTGTAATTATATCGTCTTTATTCTTTATTTTTCTATATTTTATTTTAATTTTAATTTTTATCTTTTTTTACTTGATATAGATATTTTTACCTGTTATAATATGTGTTAATTTAAGGTAATTCTGCAAATAATTATGCGTGAATTATATTGTATTTTATTTTTTATCTACTTGAAGAGCAGACTGTCAGGATTTATAATAGAAGGGAGAAATGTATTTATGACAAATGATAGCAACAGGAATTCTTTTGAAGAACCACTGGCGGTGAACCGGCAGTATAAGGACCGGCTTTTCCGGTTTATTTTCCGGGACAAAGCATCTCTTTTACAGCTTTACAATGCGATAAATGGCACCGATTATCAGGATCCGGATGCTTTAGAAGTCAATACGATTGAGAATGCGGTTTATATGTCGATGAAGAATGATTTATCTTTTCTTATTTACAGCATTTTGAATCTCTATGAGCACCAGAGTACCTGGAATCCAAACATGCCTTTGCGGAATCTGCTCTATATCTCGGATCTACTTAAGAGGTATATAACCCAGAAGAAGTTGGATCTCTACAGCAGCCGGCTGATTAAACTGCCGACTCCTCAGGCTATTGTGTTCTATAACGGCACGAAGGAAGAACCGGAACGGCAGGTGCTTCGGCTGTCAGATTCTTATGAAGTGTCAGGGAAAGAAGGGTGTCTGGAACTTTCGACCGTTGTGCTTAA
>JAUNBT010000176.1 GCA_030526985.1 Lachnospiraceae bacterium
CTCTTCGATGCCAAAATAAAAATCTCTCATCTGGTTCTTATATTCTTCAAAGTCATACATATAGAAAATAATTGGACGATTCAAATTAGCATAATCGAAAAATACGCTGGAATAATCCGTAATCAGAATATCACTGATTACATACAGGTGATTAATATCATCATAATCTGATGCATTGACAATAAATCCATCATATTTTGCAAAATCAAATGCATTGCTGATAAAATAATGTGCTCTAAAAAGAATCACATATTCATCAGACAGTTCTTTTTGTAATCTGTCAAAATCTACTCCAAGGCTATAAGTATACCCAACTCCTGCTTCATGCTGGTTCTCACGCCAGGTCGGTGCATAAAGAATAATCTTCTTATTCTCAGGAACATGGAGCTTCTCCTTGATTTCCTCCACATCCTTATCCTCAAAGGAATACAAAAAGTCATTTCTCGGATATCCTTTCTGGATAAAAATATTCTCTTTATGCAAGGCCTTCAAATTAAATGCAGAACCAATCTTTTCTGTATAAAAATCAGAAGGAGAAAGCATATACGTATAACGCATCGCATCTAACGTATAATTCCTACGCAGATCCTCTGTTGAACTCTTGCTTCCTGTATAATGCTTAATATCATATCCTAGACGTTTCAGTGGGGTTCCATGCCAGCACTGTACGTAAACCTGCTCTGGCTTAATCTGAATCTCATTCGGGATTCTGGAATTGGTAATCCAATATTTTGCACTGGCGTGATAACGATAATACTGCCAGCTCTTAAACTTAATTACAATCGTATTCGGATTCTTTGTTAAAAACTCATAATCCTCCGGATTTTTAAAAGCCCAGACTTTAATATAATCTTTGTACTTTGGGTCCTCCAACATGGCAAGATACAAAGCCTTCGGGCTGCAGCTCATCTGCCGTCCCATAAAGGACTCGAACATAATCATCTTGTCCTCTACCTGAAATTGGTTATAAAATTTCTTCTCATAACGTCTTTTGCTCCACCAGGCCGTGAGCGACAGTGCCATCTTCTTGGTAACAGGAGTAACACTGCAGATCTTAATAAACCATTTTTTTATAAACTTTCTGACTTTTTTTAGTGTCTGCTTCATATTATCCCCTTATTTTGCTTCGGCTGCCTGTTCTTTTTCCTGAGCTTCTTTGGCCTGCTGTTTCTTAAGCTCTATCTCTTTAATATCCTGTTTTATCTGGGTTGTGGAAATCTCCGGTGTTCTTGGCAAATATACAACCTCGCACTGTTCTTTTAAGAAATCAAACTTTCCAACCCAGTCATCGCCCATAACGAAGGTATCAATGTCGTACTTCTCTACATCTGTCACTTTCTGCTCCCAGCATGTCTCTGGAATGACCAGATCCACACAGCGAAGTGCCTCAACCATTCTCTTACGGTCTTCATAAGAAAAATAACATTTTTTCTGTTTCATATTCCAGTTAAACTCATCGGTAGAAATGGCAACTACAAGATAATCTCCAAGTGCCTTTGCTCTCTCTAAAAGATTAATGTGACCGTAATGCAGTAAATCATAGGTTCCGTAAGTAATTACTCGTTTCATGTTTCATTCCTCATTTCTTTTTTTATTTTCTCGCATATTATGCCGGCACAGGGTCTTTGTATCTGATTAAAAAAGCCGTTCATCCTGTGTCTTTCTTCCTGATAATAGGAAGAATCTTCAAGCAGTTTTTTCATCTCTTTCATGAAATCTTTCATTGTCGCCGGCTTTGGTCCCGGCGTCACCTCATCATAGGAAAAGTTCATTCCCCGCTTCTTAAGATATTCCTCCTTATCATAGGGCAAAAAGAGAAGTGGCCTCTCCATAAGCAGAAAATCAATATAAATACTGGAGTAATCGGTAATCACCATATCAAATGCGGATAATACTTCCATAATATCTGCTGCCTTATCCTCATTCACTGTGCGTATCCATTCTCCTTCTAAGCACTGATTGTCCTGTTCCTCTAAATGATACCGAATCAAAAGCATGATCTGATTCCTTTTTAAAAAATCAGTCAACACCTCATAATCCATATCATCAAAAGGAAATAATACAGTCCCTCCGAATTCCCGGTAGGTCGGTGCATATAAAATAAGATGCTGAATTGCCATCTTAGTTCCATATAATTCCCGAATTAGTTCCTCCCTGTCTTTTCGCTGAAACAAAAGATCATTTCTGGGCTGTCCCCAGACTTTAATCTTCTCCCTCTCAACGCCGAAGCTCTCAGCCATAATTGGAATCAATTGATCAGAGGTCGTAAGAATATCACTGTAATTTCCAGAAAAAATCCACTTAAAATACAGTCTTTGAAGAATAGAGGATTGATTCTCCATCAATGCAATCTTCTTAAGTGGCACTCCGTGCCACAGATTTACAATAATCCGGTTCTTTAAAAGACCCGGACCGTAAACCGGAAGTCCTGCAGAGGTGAACCAGACACCGCCTTCTAAGACCTGCCTGATTCCCTCCTTCGTCTCACTCTCTATAAAATACTCTTCACCATACTGATTCTTAAGCTTCTCTCTCTCCTCCCGGTCATTGATTACGTACCGGGGGTGAATCTCTGAAAGATGTTCCTTTACATACTCAAAGAGATATCTGGAATTGTAATTAAACTTCCGGTTGTCCACCGAAGAAAAAATCCAGATATTCTTATTGGGCTGTATTGCTGCTCCTGCGCGAACCATACTGGCTCGAATCAGATTCTTTACATTTTCTACCATAGGCGAATGCCCCTTATTCTTTGTCTATAACTATCATAATTCTACCACGAGATAACCTATATTTCAATCATTTTTAACAATACAATCTTAAGATGAAACAACAGAGAAGAAATTCTTCAACACATTTTTATAATCATATACCTGGTTATACTGAAACATATGATATGTATTGATCCATTCTTCATATCCTTTCGTATTGGCTAGTTCCCGAATTTCTCCGTCTTTTCCGATATAATAGTTTCCTGTAATAACCGGAATCTCTTCCTGCATTTCCTGTAGGAAACATTGAAATGGAGTCAAAGAAATACCTGCAACCTCAGCCACCTTCGTCGAAAGATAATTTACGCTCATCTGTTCTACTTCTTCTTCCTGAATATCATAGTTTGCCCAGATTACAAAAGGAACCGTATGCTCCTTTGCAACCCCTTCTAAAGTATTCACCGTATCAGAACCTATTAAAGAGGAGAAAAATTCATCGGATAAATTAGGCTGATGATCACCAAACATTACAATAATCGTCGGATCATCCACATTACTATAATACTCCGTTAACTCCTCAAAGGCCTCATCTGATTTCTTTACCAGATTTAAGTATCTCTCTGCACTTTCATTTTTATTCTTATCTTCTATTGTAATATCAAGCGGAAGATTCGAAAAATCCTCCCCGTAACCACCATGGTTCTGCATCGTAACATTGAACATATAAAATGGTGCATCAGATTCTTTCTTCGCTTCCTCATACAGTTCTGTAATCTTCTCAAAGTCTGCCTTATCTGAAATATAACTTCTCACTCTGTCAGGATTTTCAAAAATGTCCTGAGAATAATATGTCTCGAATCCCAGTGCCGGATAGGCATTCTCTCTATTATATCCATTGGATTTGTATGGATGAAGCGCAATCAGTCCCTGATATCCCAAGTCTCTCACCTGAGTCGTCAAAGAGTCCATACTGTGCTTCATCTGATGTTCATAGGGAACCGTTCCACCTGAGAAAAACGCCATGGACATTCCGGTCAGAAATTCATATTCTGTATTTGCTGTTCTTCCTCCAAAACTGGTCACATGAAGATTTCCCTTCACTGTATTTTCCGTCAGACTGTGAATGTAAGGCATATAGTCCTCACTGACCTTAAGATCACCGTCCACCGCCAAATCACTGAAAGCCTCGTTCATAATTCCTATAATATTCGGTTTTACACCTTCCGTGGACTGCTGATTTTTTGCTTTATCTATGTAAGGCTGTGCTTCTTCCTGTGCTTCTTTCGCAGAATATCCTTTCGGTGTCTCCGGAATCAAATACTTGCTTCCCACCACAAAACAAACCGCAAATCCATTCTTTTCATAACTGATTGTTGGATTCCATACTTTATAATGAACCTTCCATTCTTCTAAGGAATTGGTCTGATAAAAGATATTAAAAAAAGCAACGGCAGTAATCGCATAGGCACCCAAGGTCAGCAATCTCCCGGTAACCTGCATTCCCTGATAAGCTTTTATTTTATAAAAACAGGTCAAAAACAGCATCAGTGCAATCCCGCCCCACAGAACACTCGTTGTAATCTGAAAGGAATAGCTTTGAATTACATTGGCTGCTGTCCCCGCCGCCGTAATATCAGCCGGTACAAAAACCGTACCTCTAAAATAGGATACAAAATAATTAATCAATGCCATACCATAGGAAAAACAAACCGTTATCGTAGCAGCAAGTCTCGCTCTGTTGGTAATTAAATAAACCAATATAAGTATCATCGCATAAATCCAAAGATTCAGATTCAATGCCGGCTGTTTCATATTAAAAATCCGATACTTACATGTCTTTTCCACAATAGCAAAACAAGCGACAGGAGTTATGACAAATAAAATCCTTGTAAAAAGCTTATTGAGCCGCTCCGGCAGATTTACCGGTACAAAAACAGCGGCAAATGCAAATAAAAATGCCAGCATAATCACTGCAATTTTCTTTATATTCCAACTCGGATGCACCAGCCGGCTCTGGAGTCTTACCTGTCCCTGTTCCTCTCCATTGACAATAAGACTGCCCATATAGGACGACTGCTCCTTCGTTGTTGTAAGAACTAATGCCCGCTGTTTCGACATATTCGATGTCTGTAAAATCAAACGATAGGTCTCCCCCGGCTCTAAATTTTCAAGAATCTGCAGACGGAATTTCTGTTTTGCCTTCAACCGCCGCGCTTTCAAACGGTTTTTATATACAAGCTGTCCCTCGTCATCATATAAGGTAAAAACAAGAATGCCCTCATTTGCCCGCAGTGCCGAATTTCTAATATTAATATCCACATAATTGTCTTCGGCCTCTTTTACCTGCATCTCCTGCTCAATTTTGATGCCATCATACAGCTCTAATTCCTCTGCCATTTCTCCCATAGAATCCCCATCTACAGGAAGAATTTCATCTTTATATAAATCTAACTGAGTCAGAGTAAAAATAAAAAAAAGAAGGATAAAAAATACTGCGATTCCTCTTCTTCGCCAATTTATTTTTTCTTCCTTCTGCTCTCCGGTCTTTTTTAAACCGCTCTCTTTTCTTAATTTCATAATGTACACTTCCTTTTTCTTTTCCCAGCTATCCCATGTATTTTTTCACTCCATGGATAGCATAGGAACAAAAACAAAGACAAGATTTTACTAACCCATATCCCATATGGCGGTATACCAAAAATGTCATCTTTGCAGATTTTAATTTATTACCGGACTTACTGTTCTTGCTCATCCGATATTGTAAGTAGGGTTGATTGATTCCACTGGCTTTCCCATATTTTCTTAAAATCAAAAGCCAGGTAATATAATCCTCATGGCACTCGTCGTGTTCCATAGGAAATTCTTCAATCACATCTTTTCTCACCATCACGGAAGAACAGGCAATCGAATTATGTGTAAGCAGATCCCGATAAGTAACATACTCCTTTACCGGGATATACCTTCCCATATCTTTCCCTTCGAATGTCCTAAGCTGTCTTCCTGTAGAGCACAGCACCGTCTGGTCCGTTCTAAGACGCTCTAATTGACACTTTAATTTGCCTGGCAGCCACCAGTCATCTGAATCAAGAAAAGCGATGTATCTTCCTTTTGCCACTGCAATTCCACGATTTCTTGAAGCAGCCACGCCCTGATTCTTTTCATTTCTTATGTAAATCAGACGAGAATCCTTCAAGTAATCTGCAATCACATCCTGAAACGGTTCCGGTGAACAATCATCTACGATAATCAGTTCCACTTCTCCTAAGCTTCCCATCTCCTGAGCGAAAACAGACTCTACGGCTTTTCGAATGGTATTACGGCAGCAATAGGCCGGCATTACAACTGAAACAACAATATTATTCATTCTCTGCCTCCACTGATGTCTGGGCCAGGGCTTCTCTTTTTTCCTCTGCAGCCGCTGCCTCCTTCATTGCCGTCACCTGTGCTGCATCGACACCTTCTGTATTCTCTTTCTGGAACAGAATCTTAAAAGTCAAAAGAAGCAGTTTAAAATCCAGCCAAATGGAAAAATTCCGAATATAAAACAAATCCAGTTTTAATTTGTCATAAGGTGTCGTATTGTACTTTCCATAAATCTGAGCATAACCAGTCAGTCCCGCCTTCACTTTCAGCCGGTAATCAAATTCCGGTATACTCTCTTTATATTCCTCTGCAATCGCAGGTCTTTCTGGTCTTGGACCCACCAAGGACATATCCCCTTTTAAAATATTAAAAATCTGGGGCAATTCATCTAAATGGGTTCTTCTTAAAAACTTCCCGATTGGAGTAATCCTGTCATCATCTTTTCTGCATAATCTGGCTCCGGTGCTTTCCTCTGACTGCACAATCATCGTTCTGAATTTGTAAATCATGAACGGCTTCCCATCTAACGTCAGTCTTTCCTGTTTATAAAACACAGGTCCTCTGTCATAAGATTTAATCATCAATGCAAACACTAACATAAAAGGGGAACTAATAAAGAACATGAGAAGCGAGCCTGCTAAATCTACCATCCTCTTTACAAATAACTGTTCCGCATTCAGACCGGAATTTCTCGATAACAAAAGCGGTGTGTCAAATAGATGTATATTCTCCGTACTCATGATGATCACATCCGAAATCTTTGGCACAAGATAAGCCCTCACCTTCTGTGCGTAACAGTATTTTAAAATCAAATTACGCTCATGAGATGGCATATCATAAATTACAACACCTTCATATCGATGAATTTCTTCTTTGATCCGTTCAAATCCTACATTTAAATTAACCGCTCCGGTAATATCATACTTATCCTTTCTGCTGTTCATCTTCTCAATCAAATCATCCGGATGACGCTCACCATAAATCAGCAGAATCTTTCTCGGCGGATAAAGTGCATAATAAACCCACCGGCTGAAAAAAACCCA
>JAUNBT010000177.1 GCA_030526985.1 Lachnospiraceae bacterium
TGCCAACATCCTTGGGCTTGTTAAATCATTGATTGCGACAATTTCGTATCCCTCTGCACCAAACATCTGTCTAAATGCAAGTCGTCCAATACGTCCGAATCCATTGATTGCTACTTTTACTGCCATAGTATTATTCCTCCTAAGTTTTGAAAAGTTTATAGTTATAATAAACTGGCAAGCCAGTTATTATTCAACACGACTTTGTTACTTTACTGACAATCTTTATTTTACCTAATAATCTGTAAAATATCAAGTCCTTTTTTCTCTTTTTTACATATCTTTCGAAAAAATTTACTTAATTTCGTCTTTTACATATCCGGCGATGTTTACGGCATGGTCTGCCACTCTTTCTAAGTTACTGATTGCATCTAGAAAAATGACACCTACCTCTGCCCGGCATTTTCCAGAAGAAAGTCTCTCAATATGGGTTTCACGAAGTTCTTCTTCCATATTATCGATATCATCCTCTAAATTAACAACCCGGCGGATGTATTCTACCTCTTCCGTTTCTCTGGCTTTAACGGAGCTGTTGTAACAATCAAGAACTGTATCGCACATACTCCTCAGCTCTTCTTCTGCCGTCTTGGAAAATTCAATCTCATGGTCAATTCTATAATTGATAAACTCTGCTAAATTCTCTGCATGATCTCCAACCCTTTCCATATCACTGACTGTATAGAAAAGATTATTCACCACTTCCACCTGCCGCTCAGTCAGGGAAAGATTGCTGATCTTAATCAAATATTCCGTCAGCATTTTCTCCAGATTATTGATCATCTTTTCCTTCCGCACGACTTTGTCTACAATAGAAGTTTCCGGTTTATCTGTAAGAATTCCATCCATCGCTGTCTTTAAATTAGTCGAAACAATTTCACCCATACGAACCACTTCTTTCACTGCATTTTCTACTGCAAAAGAAGGCGTCTCCAAAATACGCTCGTCCAAATGGCGAAGCACAGCCTCTTCCTCGTCCATCTCCTCCTCGGATACTTCTTCCCCCTTGATTAATATTCCAGATAACTTCACCAAGAGACCGGCAAACGGGAATAAAATCAAAGTGTTTGAAATATTAAAAATTGTATGGAATATGGAAATTCCCGTACTTGTTACTTTCGATGCGGTAAATGCCGGAGACAAATGGAACACAACAGACATTATAATAGCAAAAATCACTGCTCCTGCCACATTAAACATTAAATGAATCGAGGCAGCTCTTTTTGCGGTCCGGTTCGCACCCATACTGGAAATAAGCGCTGTAATACAAGTACCAATATTTTGTCCTAAAGTAATAAAAATTGCCGCCGGCCAGTTTACAATTCCATTGAGAGCCAATGTCTGTAAAATACCGACAGAAGCCGAAGAGCTCTGAATCAATGCGGTTACTACCGCACCAGTAAGAATACCTAAAACAGGGTTTCCACCGAGTGTTGCGAACGCCTGGGCAAAAATTGGGCTGTCCTTATACACACTGATTGCACTTGACATACTGGAAAGACCAATAAATAAAATACCAAAACCAATGGCAATCTCAGAACCCATCTTTGTCTTCTGACTCTTCGTAAATAACATAACAAATGCGCCGACTCCCAAAATAAGCGGTGCAATAAATTCTGGCTTGGCAAATGCCGCCCATTCACTAGCAGATACCAGCCAGGCTGTGATTGTAGTACCGATGTTGGCACCCATAATAACTCCGACTGCCTGTGTCAGAGTTAAAATACCGGCATTTACAAAACCGACTACCATGACGGTTGTTGCCGATGAACTCTGAATAATTGCCGTAACTAAGGCTCCCATTATTATCCCTAGAATACGGTTATTCGTCAGATAGCCTAACAGCTGTTTCATCTTGCCGCCGGCTGACTTTTGAAGGCCATCTGCCATAATGTTCATACCATACAAGAACATACCAAGGCCTCCAACAAATGCGAACAAATTACCTACATGTTCGATCATTTCTTTTTTCCTCCAATTTCCCTCTTCATCATGATCAACTACATTTTTTTCTACAGAATTTCTTTTTTTTCGAAAGCCTGCACTATTCATAATATCATATTTTTCATTTTTTACAATACGGCGTTTTTATTTTTTACATAAAACTTGCATTTCACTAATGATTCTTTTTCAAAAGTATGATAAACTATATTCGATAGTTTTGCGGATTTTGCCGCCTGAGCAATCACATAGATAAAGGAGTAAAGTATTATGATCAAAACAGATTCCCATCTGCACAGCAGTTTTTCTTCCGATTCCGAGACCCCGATGGAGGAGATTGTAAAAGCAGCAATTCATCTAGGTCTTACCTCAATTTGCATGACCGATCATTATGATATGGATTTTCCAGTAACAAAAGAAGGCGTTGATTTCTGGTTGGACACAGAACCCTATTTAAAAGAAATTAAACGCTTGAAAAATGATTATGACGGCCAGATTGAGATTCTATCCGGCGTAGAATTAGGGATTATGCCCTCTTTAAAGGATAAACTCCCAGCTTATCTTACAAAATACGATGGCTGCTTTGACTTTATCATTGGCTCGACCCATGTGGTAGACAATTTAGACCCTTATGAACCGCCATTTTATGGACAGTACAAAGATGAACGGGACGGTATGCACCGCTATTTTGAAGCGAATTTGGAAAACCTTCGCACTTTTTCAGATATTGATACTTTCGGTCACTTAGATTATGTCGTACGCTATGCACCTCACAAGGATACATTTTATGTACCGTCTGATTATTTTGATTTGATTGACTTGTTTTTAATGGAACTGATTAAGACCGATACTGCACTGGAATTTAACACTGCCGGATTAAAATATGGAATGAAACAGGCGAACCCTCACATTGACATTTTAAAGCGATATAAAGAATTAGGCGGAGAACTGCTGACCATTGGCTCTGACGGACATAAACCGGAACACATTGCATGGGATTTTAAAAAAGGAGAAGAACTATTAAAAGAGGCTGGCTTTTCCTATTATACCTTTTATCGAAAACGGCATCCTGACATGATTCGTCTTTAAAAGCGAAGAGGAACCGGTTATCCATTCATTCAAATTAATTTCTGGATACCAGTTCCTTTTTCTTACGTATATTCTTATCTTAGAACTTACACTTCCATTATTTTATGGACGATCGTTCCGCCTCCCACAACACAATCGTCCTTATAAAAAACGACTGCCTGTCCCGGCGTAATGGCTCTTTGTGCTTCTTTGAAAATAACTTTCACCTGACCCTTTTCTGTCATCTCTATGCGGCAGGGAGCCCCTTTATGATTATAACGTATCTTTGCCCACACATCCATTGGTCCATCTAATTGTTCTATTGACATAAAATTTGGCTGCTCTGCAATGAGTCCCGGAGCAAACACGTCTTCATTATCGCCTAACACTACCTCATTCGTGTTCTTTCGGATATCTGCTACAAAAGCTGGTTTTCCAAGAGCGATACCAAGGCCTTTTCTCTGACCGATTGTATAATGGATAATCCCCTTATGCTGACCTAAGATATTGCCATCCCTGTCTACAAAATTACCAGGTATGGCCTTTTCCATTGTTTCTTTTTCAATAAAAGAAGCATAATCGCCATCTGGCACAAAACAAATTTCCTGACTATCCGGCTTGTGAGCAACTGGAAGCTGCATTTCTTCTGCGATTTTTCGAATTTCATCTTTTTTGTATTCGCCGACCGGCATCAGTGTGTGTGACAACTGATACTGGGTCAGATTATAGAGCGCGTATGTCTGGTCTTTTGCATCTGTCGCTGATTTTTTTAATGTGTATCTTCCATTTTCCAAGCTGGCAATCCGGGCATAGTGGCCGGTTGCGATGTAATCTGCTCCAATCTCCATACTTCTTTTTAAAAGAGACTCCCACTTTACATAACGATTGCAGGCAATGCAGGGATTGGGTGTTCTCGCCTTCTGGTATTCCCCTACAAAATAGTCGATTACATTCTCTTTAAATTCTTTTTTGAAATTCATCACATAGTAGGGAATCTCAAGGTGCTGTGCCACTCTTCTGGCATCTTCCACTGCAGAAAGTCCACAGCATCCTCCGTTTTCTTCTAAAAGACTTTGTTCTTCCTCCTGCCAGATCATCATCGTCACACCGATTACGTCATATCCCTGTTCTTTTAACAAATAGGCCGCCACGGAGGAATCTACCCCTCCTGACATACCTACCACGACTTTCTTCTTCACAAAAAGTCCTCCCGGTCTCTTTTAGTATTCTTCTTCGATTTCTTCCTCACCGATATCTGACTTCGGCTTGTCCAAACCTTCAATCTTAATATGATTTTTCTCTGCATAATCCCATAAAGCAGCATGAATTGCTTCCTCTGCAAGTAAAGAGCAGTGTACTTTTACCGGAGGAAGGCCATCTAACGCTTCCATTACTGCTTTATTGGTCACTTCGAGTGCTTCGTAGATTGTCTTTCCTTTTACTAGTTCCGTTGCCATAGAACTGGTCGCCACGGCTGCTCCACATCCAAATGTCTTGAATTTCACATCCTGAATGACCTGATTGTCATCAATATCAAAATAAATTCTCATGATATCTCCGCACTTTGCATTTCCTACCGTACCAACACCGCTTGCACCATCGATTTCTCCAACATTTCTTGGATTCTGAAAATGATCCATTACTTTTTCACTATACATCTTATATTCCTCCTGTTTCCTCTATCCGTTAACCTGTCTTTTTCTTTGTATCTTATCAACTCATCCTGCCTGTTTATACGAGGCATCTATTTGCTATGTTTGATAAAGTCCTCATACAGTGGTGACATGTTGCGAAGCTTTTCTACTATCTCCTTTAACTGTTCTACCACATAATCCATCTCTTCCATTGTATTCTCATCTCCTAATGTCAGACGAAGGGAACCATGGGCAATCTCATGGGGCAGTCCAATTGCAAGAAGCACGTGGGATGGATCTAAAGATCCAGAGGTACATGCTGAACCGCTTGAAGCACAGATTCCTTTCATATCCAGCATAATAAGGAGAGATTCTCCTTCAATAAACTGGAAACTGATATTCACATTATTCGGAAGTCGGCGGTTTCTATCTCCATTCAATCTTGCATATGGAATTTCTTTTAAAATACGATCAATTAGATGATCTCTCATGAAAGTTTCTTTTTCTCTTCTCTCTTCCATCGTCTCCATCGCAACCTCAACCGCTTTACCAAGTCCTACAATTCCCGTCACATTCTCTGTTCCGGCCCTCCGGCTTCTCTCCTGGGCTCCGCCGTGAATAAAAGAACGCAGTTTCAGTCCTTTTCTAATGTAGAGGAAACCGATTCCTTTCGGTCCCATCAGTTTATGTCCACTGGCACTTAACATATCAATATGAAGCTTCTCCACATCAATTGGCAGCTGGCCATATGCCTGTACTGCATCTGTATGGAACAAAATTCCATGTTCCTTTGCAATCGCTCCTATCTCTTCAATCGGTTCAATTGTTCCTATCTCATTATTGGCAAACATAATGGAAATTAAGATAGTATCCGGACGAATCGCTGCCTTTAACTGATCTAACTTTACAATTCCATTCTCATCCACATCCAAATAGGTAATCTCAAAACCTTTTTTCGCCAAATATTCACAGGTATGAAGGATTGCATGGTGCTCAATCTTTGACGTGATAATGTGTTTTCCCTTCTTCTCATAAGCTTCTGCTGTAGCCTTTAAAGCCCAGTTATCGGATTCTGTACCACCTGCCGTAAAATAAATATCCTGGGCCGGGGCATGAAGAGACTGGCCAATTCTTTCTCTTACATCGGTAATCACCTTTTTATTCGCAGCAGCGATACTGTAAATGGATGATGGATTTCCAAAATGCTCTGTAAAATAGGGAAGCATCGCCTCAACCACCTCTGGTCTTGCCGCCGTTGTAGCTGCATGATCTAAATATATTACTTTCTGATCCATATCTTTCATCTCCTAATTCTCACATTCTCTTACGAATGGTTTCTGTTCTATTCTCCGGCTGTCTTCCACAAGTTCTGAAAGCCAGATGTTATTCACGGTATCCTGGATACTGTCATTGATTCGCTGCCAGACAAACTTTGTCACACAGTACTTCGAACCACTACAGCTCTTCTCATCATGGGTAAGCTCTGCACAATTAACCGGAGTCAAATCTCCTTCTAACGCTCTTAAGATATCACCTACCGAAATCTCCTTCGCATTCCTCGTCAGTTCATAGCCACCCTGTGCTCCCCGGACACTCTTAATCAATCCAGCCTTGCGAAGCTTAGCCAACAACTGTTCCAAATAACTGACCGTTATATCCTGGCGGGCAGAAATGGAACTGATTGGCACCGGTCCATGTTCCCCATGATCTGCCAAATCCACCATGGCCCGCAGTCCATAGCGTCCTTTTGTTGATAATTTCATTCTATCACCTCAATCCCGACTATTTTAGTCAGATATAATCTGGTAGTATATTACCACTATTGATTATCATATGTCAATAAGAATTTGATACTATTTTTTGCAATCATCTATTTTGATTCAAACAGTAACATTTTCTGCATTCTATACCCATTCCATTCATAGAATAAAAGGAATGAAAATGAAGGAGTTTGTCATGGCGAAAAAGAATCCGATCCTAATTGGAACATTCATTTTGACAACTGCTGGACTTCTCACAAGAATCATCGGCTTTTTTAACAGAATATACCTTTCCCATCTGATTGGTGCGAAAGAATTGGGCATTTATCAACTTATTTTTCCTGTTTATATGATTGGTTTTGCACTCTGTTGCCACGGAATCGAACTTGCCCTTTCTCAAATGACAGCAGCCATGAAAATAAAACAGGAAGAACTGGGCATACAGCGGCTCATCTTTGTCTCTACTCTTTTTTCTGTTGCACTCTCTGTTCTCTTTTCTATTTTTATT
>JAUNBT010000178.1 GCA_030526985.1 Lachnospiraceae bacterium
TTAAAATAAAGGATTATGAAAATCGAGTAAAAAAACAAGTGTCAAACTCCCGACTTAACAAAATCTTTTGAATTTAGGAAAATTTTTCAGATTAATTTTAGGTAAAAAACTGGTTTCTTCTGTTCAAACTTCTTGCCTTTTTACAGGAAATCAAGTATAATCAAAAAGATTACAGATTATATGTTAGGAAAGAACGAGGTATTTTACTATGAGCAATGAACATGAACACGATTGCAACTGTGGCTGTGAACACGAAGAAGAGGCAATCGTTACATTAACTTTAGATGATGATTCTACTTTAGATTGTGTAGTACTTGCCATTTATCCAGCCGGAGACAAAGAGTATATTGCTCTTTTACCAACAGATTCTGAAGACGACGGAGAAGTTCTCTTATATCGTTTTAAAGAATTGGAAAATGGAGAGATTCAGTTAGATAATATCGAAGAAGATGATGAGTACGAGATTGCAGCTGACGCTTTTGATGAGCTATTGGACGAGGCTGAATTCGAAGAGATGGGTTCTGACGAAGAAGAGAAAGAGGACTAACTCCTGCTTCTCATTTGCAATTATTCAAAACAAGAATTGAAGTCCTGGTTGGTACCAAACAAACAGGACTTCTTTTTATTTTGGGAAATAGAATTGAGGTGTTTTTAAATTGGAACAGGATTTTACAAAAGGAAGTGTACTAAAGGCGTTAATCAGATTTTCTATTCCCTATCTGATTTCCTGCTTTTTGCAAACTTTTTACGGACTGGTCGATTTGTATGTTACAGGCCAGTTTAATAAAGCGGCATCGATTTCGGCAGTTTCCATTGGAAGCCAGGTTATGCACATGGTCACTGTAATTATTGTCGGACTGGCCATGGGCTCTACTGTCACGATCAGTCAGGCCATCGGTGCAAGAAAAAAAGACCGAGCAGAAAAGGCAGTCGGAAATACGGTGGGCTTGTTTTTACTTGTATCCCTAATCACCACGGTAATCTTGTTGGGACTTACAGATTCTATTATCCGTATTCTGTCCACACCGACAGAAGCCGTATCCCAGACGAAGCTTTATCTTACCATTTGTTTTTTAGGAATTCCTTTTATTACCGCTTACAACATTATCAGCTGTGTTTTTCGGGGACTTGGAGACTCGAAAAGTCCTCTGTATTTTGTGGCAGCGGCCTGCGTGATTAACATCGGACTTGATTTTTTATTCATTGGATATTTTAAAATGGGGGCTGCCGGAGCGGCACTCGGAACAGTCCTCTCCCAATCAGCCAGCGTAATATTCGCCTTTTTAGTCATTCGAAAAAGAGAGCTTGGACTTACCGTAAAGCGATCCGATTTTATTCCGGACGGTCAGACGCTAAAAAACATACTAAAAATCGGCTTTCCTATCTCTTTGCAGGATGGTTTCGTGCAGATTTCTTTTATGCTGATTACTATTATCGCCAACCGGAGAGGAGTGATTGCCGCAGCCAGTGTAGGAATTGTAGAAAAACTGATTAGCTTTTTCTTTCTAGTTCCCTCTGCCATGCTCTCTTCCATTTCGTCCATTGCGGCACAAAATGTGGGAGCGCAAAAACACGATCGGGCACAAAAAACACTCCAATACGGAATTACCATCGCAGTCTCCTTTGGTCTCATCGTGGCTGTGCTCTGTCAGTTTTTCTGTAAACCTCTCTTAGGACTGTTTTCCAGTGAGACTGCTGTTATCCTTATGGGCTGTCAATACCTGCGGTCTTATATTTTTGACTGTCCTGCTGCCGGAATTCATTTTTGTTTCAGCGGTTATTTTTGTGCTTATGGGAAATCAACGATTTCTTTTTTACAAAATTTTATATCCATTATTTTGATTCGTATTCCAGGGGCATATCTGGCGTCTGCTCTATTTCCAGACACCTTATTTCCCATGGGAATCGCTGCCCCGGCCGGCTCTCTGCTGTCCGCATTGATTTGTATTATCGCCTACGTTATAATGCGGAGCAAATCATTTTCCAAAGCAAATTGAAGGCTGATCTGGCGTTCCCCTTTCAGCCTTTCGAAATAGATTTTCAGCCGTTTGTCGTCTGCTGACACAATTTCTCCCGGCCCGTATTTTTTGTGGACAATCTTCGTGCCTGTTGGAAAATCTTTCGCCTTTAGACCCATCTCACGTACGAAGCGAGAAGGCTGCATCTCCTTTTGATAAAGCTCTTTTGGAACAAAAATGTGAAGGTAGTTTTTCGCTCTGGTAACAGCAACGTAGAACAAACGTCGTTCCTCCTCTAAATCCGCCTCTTTTAACGCTTTTTTATGAGGAATGATTCCTTCATTTGCATCAATTAAAAATACCACCTCATATTCTAAGCCTTTCGCACTGTGCATTGTCGTAAAGACAACACTGTCGGAGGCTTTTTTTTGACCGGCTTTTAACTGCTCCTTTAATTCTTCCTCGTACTGTTCCATGTAAAAAAACCAGTCTTCAATTGTCTTATACTCTTTTGCGGTTTCCTGAATTTCTTCTAAAACTTCAAAAAGCTCTTCTGCTTTCATTTTACGAAACTGAGCATATTCTGTCAGAAAATCATCGTAACCAATGTTTTTCCTAATATAATCAATGGCATCATAGGGATTTAATTTTTTCATCCGAATTAAGTCTTCATAGAGTTTATGGATTCGCTCTGCGACCCATGGCTTATCTTTTGCGGCCTCCTCAATTTCCACCAGATTCACCGTCGGTTTCGCAACATAATTTCTGGAAACGTAGCGTTTTGGACGATTCATAATAGATAGAAAAGTCTGCCTTTCCCTGTCTCCCAACACCATTTTTAAATAAGCCTTCAGATTTCGGGCAATCCAATGGTCAAAAAGGCTCGGAATGGTATCCCGCACTTGAAACGGAATATTATATTCCATCAATTTTCCAATCAACAGCCGAGGCTGGGTATTGGTCCTATAGATTACCGCCATCTGAGAATAAGGGATTCCCTTGCTATAGTACTCTTTTATGTAGTTTAAAATCTTTTCATTCTCAATCTTTCCATCGGGCAGATTTTCTATCTTGATTGGAACTCCTTCTTCTCGATTCGAGGTAATCTCTTTTGGAAAACGGTGCTTATTATTTTCAATAATTCGTCCGGCTTTATCCACAATCTGACCACTGCAGCGATAATTTATCCCCAAAAGCACCTTCTGAGTCTGTGGGTAATCTTTCTCAAAACCTAACATAATCTCCGGTTTTGCTCCTCTGAAACGATAAATAGACTGATCATCATCTCCCACAATAAACAGATTATTCTTCGGTGCCGCTAAAAGCCGGACTACCTCATACTGGGCCTTATTGATATCCTGAAACTCATCGATTAGAATATATTGAAACTTCTCCTGCCATTTTTTTAAAAGGTCCGGACGTGCTGTGAACAGTTCATGGGTCAACACAAGCATATCGTCAAAGTCGATTTTTTCACTTTTTCGAAGCCTGTCATTATATTTTGTATAGATTTCCCGAAATGCCTCATCGGCACAGGTCGTACTATAATAGTATTCTGTACGAATCATACTTCCTTTTACCAGACTGATCTCACCAATCAGACTTTGATAAAAGTCTCCTTCTTCCTCCACTTCTAACTCCATCTTTTCACAGATTTCTTTTAAAATCTGCTTTTTTTCTTCTTCTCTTAAAATGTTATCTCCGGTAAATCGATAGGCCCAGCGAAGGATTCCAAAAAACACAGAATGAAAGGTTCCAAATGTGACACCACCGTAACGATTTTCTGTCAGTCTTCCAAAACGCTCCCTCATCTCTCTGGCCGCCGCATTGGTAAAAGTCACGACCAATATTTTCGAGGGATCCACATGACCCTCTTCGATTAAATATTTTGTCCGATAGGTTATAACAAGGGTTTTTCCCGAACCGGGTCCTGCCAGAACAAGCATAGGGCCATCCTTATGCCGGATGGCCCTTGCCTGTTGTTCATGAAAAACACCCATTATTTGGCTGCCTCCAATTTTTCAATTCCAATGCGGATTCTTCTTAAAGACTCTTCTTTTCCGATAATCTCCATAATTTCAAATGCACCACCCGGTGTCATCTGTTTTCCAGATACCGCTGTACGGACCGGCCACATTCCCTGTCCGTTTTTGATTCCCTTTTCTTTCACATATGCCATGGTCGCTTCATATAAAGCGTCACAGCTGTAATCCTCTTGTGCCTCATAAATTGGAAGAAGTTCTTTTAACACCTCAAAGGAATTTTCTGAATTCGTCTTCATCTTTTTATGGGTGTACATAGCAATATCATATTCTGGAAGTTCTTCAAAGAAATCAATCAAAGGAGCAATCTCGTTCAATGTCTCAATTCTTGTCTTTACAAGCGGGCAAATCTTCGAAATATCCACATCCCATGTAATTACTTTCTTAATGTATGGTGCTGCCACCTCTTCAAATGCTTTCTCGTCCATTTTCTTAATATATTCTCCATTCATCCAGGAAAGCTTCACCATATCAAATACAGCAGGAGATTTTGACATATGACGGTAATCAAATTCTTTTACCAGCTCCTCTAAAGAGAAAATTTCTTCATTTTTCTCTGGGCTCCATCCGAGCAATGCCACGAAATTCACGATTGTCTCGGTAAGATAACCTTGATCTAATAAATCCTCATAGGAGGAATGACCGCTTCTCTTGCTCAGTTTTTTGTGGTCCTTGTTTGTAATCAGTGGACAATGGACATAGACCGGAATCTCCCAGCCAAATGCCTTATAAAGCAGATTATACTTTGGTGTGGAAGATAAGTACTCATTTCCACGAACCACATGGGTAATTCCCATCAAATGATCATCTACCACATTCGCAAAATTATAAGTCGGGAATCCATCTGATTTGATTAAAATCATATCATCAAGCTCTTCGTTATTTACCGTAATCTCACCATAGATTTCATCTACAAATGTAGTTGTTCCCTCCCGTGGTACATTCTGACGGATTACATAAGGCACTCCACTTTTCAGCTTCTCTTCAATTTCTTCTTTTGACAAAGACAGACAGTGCTTATCATACTGACTGAATTCCTTGCCATCCACTTCGACCTTTAAAGATGCTAACCGTTCCTCGTCACAGAAACAGTAATAAGCCTCTCCTTTTTCAATCAACTGTTTTGCATATTCTAAGTAAATGCCACTGGCCTGCCGCTCGCTCTGCACATAAGGACCTACGCCGCCGTCTTTATCCGGTCCCTCATCATGAATTAAACCAGTCTTTTCTAATGTGCGGTAAATAATATCCACAGCGCCTTCCACATATCGTTCCTGATCTGTATCTTCAATTCGTAAAATAAAATCGCCGCCCTCATGCTTTGCAATCAGATAGGCATATAAAGCTGTTCTTAAATTTCCTACGTGCATTTTTCCTGTAGGACTCGGCGCAAATCTTGTTCTAACTTTTCCCATTTTTCTTCCCTTTCCTTTTCTCTGTTTTTCTTCTTTCTATAATCACTAAAATTCGTCGTTCGCAGTATTTTGCAGTCTTCTAGAAATCTTATTGTTGGCTCTCGTTGTATTAAATGAGACGCTGTCAACTACCCTTTTTAAATCTTTATCATAGACAACGATATTGATTCCCGTATTATCTGGAGAATATTCTTCACCATCAATCTGGATCAGAGCCTGATTTCCCACTAGACGGCCTCCGCTTTTCGCTTCAATCTTAATCTCACCAACCATATCCTTATATTCTAACAGTTCTTGTCCCGATTGCTGTTCTATAATAGTTCCACTGTCTAATATTCCGATATAGCTGCCTTCTCTGGTCGTCATCATCGCCTCATCGACACCCATCTTCCTAAGAATCTCTTTTGTTTCGTCTTTTAATTCCCTCGTAGTATCTCCTTTTACTGCGATAACCGCTGTATAACAATCCTGTTGAATGAAATTTAAATATTCACTCATATCAACGATATTGGCAATTCGATTCTTCTCATATATTTTAGAAAAGTTTTCTGAAGTTTCAGCCCAGGAAGCATAAGCCTCATTATCCCGCTTATCTTCAAAATGATAATGATCTTTCATATATTGTCCAAGGTAATTCGAGACTTTCTCGTTGCCGACTACGTTCATATGATCTCCCTTATCTGTCGTATCTGTCTTCCAGTCAAGACCATATTCATCTGGAATCATATTATAATCGATAAAAGTCAATTCTTTCTCATCCGCTACTTCCTGAATCATATTATGAAGATTCTGGGTCCAATACACATTGGGAAGACGCAGGAGTACAAGTTCTGCCCCATTTTTCTCACAGAGAGCTTTCATCTTATCAAGATAAGACTCATTCTCTTTTGGAAAAGTCAGATTCTCCCCGGTATCCGTCATCCAGTTTTTGATATCAGCGCTTTTTGCCGGTTTGGCACCAAATCGCATCAGGGATCCTTTTCCATAATACCCCGTATCTAAATTCCTGTCAAAGTCATTTTCCGTAAGTTCACTCCAGCGGTCATGATATCTGAGTCCCGGAAGCAGATAAGAGGCCGTCGTCTCCTTTGTTCCCTTTCGAATTGCCTTGATTGCATTCCATTTTGTTAAGGAAAAAGGAAGATAATCTATATTCTGTCGATTCCACTCTTCCTTTGCCTGTTCCTCCACATAGGAGGTTCCGACTTCATAAAATACAACCTTGGGACTTTGATATTTGAATGCCTCTTCCATATAATAGTAAGAGGTCCAGATTCTCTGTCCCGGATTTCCAAAGGAGTAACTGGTAATTCCATAATTATCCCATATCGGCAGCGGAGAAATACTATAGTATATAAAGCTGGAGCCAAAAAACATAGCATCCATCGAATTTTTTTCCTGTTTGTAAAAATCCTCTGTTCTGGTTCCCGGCATTCCGGATATATCATTCCACTTTGGAATCAGAATCTT
>JAUNBT010000179.1 GCA_030526985.1 Lachnospiraceae bacterium
AGCTGCTTTTCAAAAAGGGAGTCCCGTAATTACTCTTTTATTGTAACCTGTTTTTCTGTCGTCACCATTTCTTCTTGATACTCTAAAATCAAGTCATAGGTGTCGGCTTTTAAGGATCTTAGAGGGGCTGTCACATAGTAAGAAACATTCTCGTAGAGATCTTCTCCCGGAAGAGTCTCGGAAAAATCAATCTCATAGCAGTTTTCGCTGCCCTTTAAGAAAATCTTTGTGACATCGTGGTCTTTTGCTTTGATATAAATCACTCCGTCTATAATCTTCATTTCAAGAGAATCGGAAATCTCCTGCTCCGGCGTTTCTATTGTCTCTTCCAGTTTGGTAAATCCTTCTAAGGAACCGAAGTTGTATCGGGTATCCTGCTCCATATCTTCTTCTAAAGAGGCATAATCCGGTGCAAAATTGTAAGCACGGTAAAATGTATTGGCCAGGGCATACTGGTTTACTACTTCCTCTGTGTCATAAGTAAATTCATAGATCATGCCATTGTTCCCATCGATTTCCGGATCTAAGTATCCGCCCATGGAAAATACCCGATTGGCATCTAAATCAAGGACAAAGTTGGACGTAATCTTTGACTTGACCCCGCCGTAGAGATGATCCTGGGATACGGTCATGTTTTCTTCATCGATAGTGTACTGGGTCACATAGGATTTCTCGTAGCCGTCAAAGAAATCTACATCTCTTGTCTTATCCCAGTGATTATCAAACAGCATCAGCTGAATCGTATTTTCGTCATCGTCCGTATCCGGAATCTGATAGGAGGCATGCTGCTGGTAATGCCATACAATATCTCCCACCGGCTCTAATACTTTATCTTCAAAATCTGTTCCTTCCCAAAATTCCGGATTGGCAAGAATCCAAATCAGCTCCTTGGTCTCCCAGTCCACTTTGATGACAGAGTGAAGATTTCTGGGGCTTAAAATAACGGTATTTTCTTCTGCGTTATAGTCTATGGTATTTAAATGAGCCCAGTCAATCATATCCACATAAGTGTCACCGAATATTTCCCGAAGGTCTAATTCCTGTACCACTTCGCCGGTCTGCCTGTCGATTTCCACTACCGTATCTTCCACATGCTCATCGATGGAGCTGGAAAGCACTAACAGGTTGCCGCCTTCTTCTTTTTCAATGACCTCATGGTGCCATCCATTTTCCAGATAATATACTTTGTGGGTTCTTCCCAGGTAATCCATCTCATACATTTTCGTCGTATGGGGCTTTTCATAAGTGGCAATCATCGTCTCTCTGTCCTGGAACATAAAACGACCACCTGATATTGGGAAAATACCATAGCTGCCGGAATTTTCAGAGAGATACCATCTTACTTCCCCTGCTTTGTCAAATACAAAGGAATGATACGTACTCTGCCCGGTCACTAAAATAAACGGCATTGCCGTATCTTCGCCGGATTCGTAGATTTCCACCAGATTTTCCATGCTCTCTGGCAATGGGTCTGTGGTAATCTCGATTGTCTGCTCTTTTGTTTTGTTTCCGTCCTCGTCATACATTTCCAAAAGGACCTGATTGGTCCGACCTGCATAGAGTCCTAAAACCGGAACTTTATGGGCAGTTCCTGCATCTGTCTCTCCGGAATAATCAAGCTCCACCTCATCCCCTTTTACGGTTGCTTTGACACTGACATTTTTCTTTGTGTTAAAAAGCACCAGTGCGGTAAGGGGAGAATTCTGGTAAGGGTTCACCACAACTAACGGGTTGTCAAAGGTATAATTACCGGATTCTAACTCGGCAGACAGATTTGCATCAATCTGTCTGCATGTAGTCACCTGGCTATCTTCTACTGTGATATTGGTTTCGATTTTTGAATCGCTTTCCTCATTTCCAATATTTTCTGCATTTTCTTCTACGTCTGACTCCTTTGATATTGTACGGTTCTGTCTTATATACAGGAGAGCTGCCAGACAAAGGAGCAGGCAGACCAGAATCAGTACAGCACCCATTCGTTTTTTCTTCTTCATTTTTTGCTGCCTCCGTTACAAGATGGTATTAAAATATAATTTTCTTTCCAGTATTGTAAATGCTGTCTCCGATTACAATAGAAATGGTAAAGCTTTCGCCTTCTAATCCCTCTGGAGAAACCCATCCAATCATAGAGACGATGTTATTCTCTTCTCCAGCTGTTAACGTCTGGCCGATGGAATATACTTTTCTTCCGTCTGCATTTTCTAATACAATGTAAGCTTCGGGGGCTTCTTCCTCATCTGCATCAATATTGTAGGTTCCAGTGAGGGACAGATGAATCGGGTCATAGGAAAGAATCCATGACTCATCCATCGTCTCCTCTGTCAAATTGTCAAAATCGATCTCTGCATCGGCTTCTTTGGTAACTCCCAGACTTCCGATGTAAGTGCCTTCAGTCTCAAGATCTAATTCTTTCGTATCTGTATACATAGCCATTCGAATGGAGCGGTAGCTTAAGGTTCCTGTTGTAATTGCACATACAACTTCTCCATTTTTGACTTCTGTCATAAGTGTGGATTTTTCCAAATCCTGACTCAGGGCTTCATCCGGACCGTGGTCGCTGCTTCCTGTCTCAGGATCGGTAAGGTGGGCGCCTGAAGTAATCCACACATCATTGGCATCGTCATTTATGCTGATTGCACCACTGATCCATTCTGAATATCCATCCTGTCCCAGTTCTTTTCCATAGGAGAAGACCTGTTCGATTGTCATATTTTCTGTATCAATTTTATAGGCAACGGCTCTGGAATAAACATCCTCCCCTGTCACTTTTCCATCCGGGTTAGTTGATTTCGTTCTTCCGGCTCCATTGTCGAACATTAAAATCGTTCCATCTGGGCGGATTGACACCTGATGCTGGGCATACTGCCACTCAAAATCGTCTCCCACCGGCGTAAAGAACAAAGACTCATCTACATTCGTCCAGCCTTCCGGATCTCCAATGATATAAGAAAGTGTTTTGTCTGTTTTGTTCACTCCCACAATCGCATCTACATGGCGGGCGGATAATAGAATGGTGTCGGAAGCTTCGTCATACCAGATTCCATTGTTGTGGAACCAGTCCTCATCCGTCCGGTTAATGGAACCGCCGTCTTCCGTATCTAAAAGGTCTTTCATATCAAGCTCGTACACAACTTCTCCGGTTGTCCGGTCAATTTCCACAATATAATCTTCCACCGAACTAAAGTCCTGGGAATCGCTGCATACTAAAAGATTTCCATTTTCCATCTCGTAAAAATCATGATGGACGCCGCCTGGAATGACATACTCCTGATAAATCTTTCCAAGAAGGTCTGATTCCACAAGGCCGGACTGATAATAGCTGCTTTTAATCGTGGTAGAAGAAGAGTACATTACATGTCCATTTTCCAGCTGCTTAAACGGCATTCCTATGGCATGGCGGTACCAGCGTAAATCTCCTTTGCTGTCTATGGCATAAATATAGCCGACCGGCTTATTTGTGGAAATGAAAGTCAGTTCTCCATAGTTATATTCACTTTCCTGCTGCATATCCACTTCCACATCTCCCGGATTAAATTCACTTTCATCCGTCTCGATAGAAAGAGTGGAAGTTTCCCCCTCGGCTGTCTCCAAAACCACTTCTGTCGTATCTCCGGCATAGAGTCCGTAGATAGGCACAAGATGGTCTGTGGCTGCCTCAAAGGTCTGGGTAATATTATCTTCCTCGGATTTTCCCTTTACGGTGATGGTGATGGCAGTCTCTTTTTCCGTTGTGAATACAGCGACCGCTGTAAGGGGAGAGTTGCCGTAAGGGTCGAGAACGACAAGGGGTTCCTCGAAGGAATATCCCTGCTCTAATTCTTTCTTCAGATTTTCTTCTACTTCTTTCTGGCTGTCCATCGGATTGGTCAAAGACAATTCTTCTCCTGCTAAGGTCTCTTCCTGTACTGCTGTTGTAGCTTCCTCGGCCGTCTGTCCACAGCCAGAAAGCCCGGTTATTAAGGCAAGTGCCAATATTACGCTGACAGTTTTTCCTGCTTTTTTATGAAACGCTTTTTGATACCCTCTCATGTTCTACCTCCTAAAATTGAATTTCTATATTACCTTCCTCAAATGGATAAGAAAGTGTATAACCACTAGCCCCCTCATTTACCTCAAATGCAATAAAGCCCTCGTTGCTTCCAAAATTCAATTCTGTCCCAGGCATTCTCTTCATATTAAGATCTGTTAAAAATGCATCATCGATTCTTTTATATTCATTCCCCTCGCTGTCAGTGACAGTAAGCTGTTCCCAGTCTATTACTTCCTGTCCGTCTTCTTTTTCGCAGAGCAATTTGACAAGCAAAAATTCTTTCCCCTCTTCTGCTTCTTTTGAATATTCCTCGGTTCCGGTTCCTGTGTAGCCAAGTACAACAGAAACATCACTTAATTCCTTCCCCTGATTACTGTCCTCTACCTCTATCTTCCAGCCGCCAACTGCCTCTGCATTCCCCGAAGAGCTGTCATCGGCTGATACTTCCCCGTTTTGACTCTCTTCTTCTTGCGTATTCTCATCTTGCACATCCCCGCTCGACGTATCCTCCGCACTCTGCACATTCGTTGACTGCCCTTCTTTCGCAGTTGTGTTTTCTGTTGTTCCGTTGCTGCAGCCAGTCATCATAACAAATACCAGAAAAACTGCTGCAAATAATTTTAGTCCTTTCACTGTCAAACTCCTTCCTGTTTCATTTATGATATCCAAAATACGACAGTTCTTTCAATTATATTTCTTTTTTCTTACACTATCGTAATAATATCTTAACATATATCCTCTGTGCTGTGCAACACTTATCACAAAACTATCACAAAAGATACACAAAATAAGAGAATGTTTTCCTCATTCAGGCTTAACATTCTCTTCATATTTTCCCCATCTATGGTTGTTATATCTCTAATTTTTATCCCTTCCCTTTTCAATCAAAGATTAGAATTTCTCCTTCTGCCTCCGCAAAGTAAATAGAAGGTTTTTCTTCTATTACAATACGCCCTGCTGTCGCTTCTATCAGCTTCTTTTTTACCAGTTCTGCCTGGTCTAAGGAAGCGAGAGCTTCCATGATGACATGGTCGGAATAATCTGTGTTTTGAATCAGTATGCCCATCTCTGCCAAAAGATACTGCACCTTGCCAAGATCCGTATAATCCATCGTAAGAAGCAGTGGATTGCCGGCACATTTTTCAATCAGGGTACAACTTTTTAAACCTTCCTGGACAGCCTGGGTATAGGCGCGCACCAAACCTCCCGTTCCAAGTAAAGTACCTCCAAAATAACGGGTGACAACGACCACCACATTGTGAATCTCCCGGCCTAAAATCACTTCTAACATTGGCTTCCCTGCGGTCTGGCTCGGTTCTCCGTCGTCACTGCAGCGGGAAAGGGGCATATCCACACCAACGGTAAATGCATGACAATTATGTCTGGCATCCCAGTATTTTTTCTTCATCTTCTCAATAAACACTTCTGCTTCCTCCACAGTCTCTGCCGGTTCTATGGTTGCAATAAAGCGGGATTTTTTCTCTATGATTGTTCCCTCTCCACCTTTGTAGAGAGCTAAGTATCTGCTTTTGCTCATTTTTCGTTCCTCCTTTTTCCATTTTAACATAGCTCTTTGGGAAGCTCAAGATATTTGAACAGCGAGAACCAATCTGGCACTGTCAAAAACTCATAAACTGGCTATTTCATTCTTGCCACTTTTCCACTATGATAGTAACCAACGTGAGGCGCGCATTACCATATGAAAATGACAGAAATTTTTGCTGTTTAAAGTTTAACTAAAATTTATAGAATAAAGGTGAGTGATTTTTTATGAAAACAAAGAAATTAGTGATGGCTGCTCTTTTTGCAGCTCTGACTTATGTTGCAACTTCGATTATTAAGATTCCCACACCGGGAACCGGCGGATATATTCATCCGGGAGATGCCATTGTGATCTTATCAGGTATCTTTTTAGGACCGGTATACGGCGGACTCTCCGCAGCGATTGGCTCTATGCTTTCTGACCTGTTAGGCGGGTATATGAATTACGTTCCGATTACTTTTGTCATCAAAGGACTCGTGGCCGTGGCTGCTTACTTCGTCTTCCATATGATGATGAAGTTGAGCGGAAAGATGATTCTTTCCATTGTAATGTGCGGAATCTGTGGCACGATTCTTGTTGCTGGAGGATATTTTCTCTGTGAGATTCCTATGTATGGGTTTGGCGGAGCACTTGCAAGTATTCCAGCCAACATCATTCAAGGATGCGGTGGTTTAGTGATTTCCACTGTTCTTATGACAATTCTTTATCAGGTACCGGATGTAAAAGCAATGACACAGGAGGCGTAAGCCTCCTGTGTCATTTTTTTCTTCTATTGAATTTCTTTACTTTCTCACCAGCCAGTATCCGTGATTTAGCGGGCCGCTTCCCTGGCCAAGGTCAAGACCGTCTGCGATTGCACCTGTGATATAGGTTTTGGCATTCGTTACGGCTTCTTTCATATCGTATCCGGCTGCCAGGTTACAGGCGATTGCGGAGGATAAGGTGCATCCGGTGCCGTGGGTATTCGGATTTTGAATTCGTTCTCCTCTAATCCACCAGCGATTCTCTCCTTTTGCTAAAAGATCATCTGCATTCTTTTCGGAGTGGCCGCCTTTTACAAGGATGTAGCCACTGTAATTTTCTCCGATTTTTTGTGCTGCTAAAAGCATCTTCTCTTCCCCGTCGATTGGCTCTCCACATAAAACCCCGGCCTCGGACAGGTTCGGAGTGATAATGTCGGCGATTGGAATCAATTTGTTGACAAGGGCCTTTA
>JAUNBT010000180.1:0-2369 GCA_030526985.1 Lachnospiraceae bacterium
CGGCAGTATGCCAACGGCGTTCAATGCAGCCAATGAAAAGGCGGTTGCCATGTTCTTAGATAAGAAGATTCCATTTCTTGCGATTTGGGATATCATTTCTTATTGTATGAAAGAACATCATTTTAAAGAGAATCCCAATCTTTCGGAGATTCTTGCGACGGAACAGGAAGTATATGACATCATAGAAAGCAGGTGGTAAATTGAGAATTATTGTAGCACTTATTATATTCAGCGTTATCATTATTATCCATGAGTCCGGCCATTTTTTAGCGGCAAAATGGAATGGAGTATGTGTACAGGAATTTACGTTGGGATTAGGACCGACCATCATAGGTTTTACAAAAGGGGAGACGAAATATTGTTTAAAGCTGCTGCCTTTTGGTGGTTCCTGTATGATGCTTGGAGAAGACGAGGCAAGTGACGACGAGCGGGCCTTTAATAATAAATCAGTATGGCAGAGGATGATTATTGTATTGGCAGGACCTTTCTTTAATTTCATTCTGGCCTTTGTTTTAAGTCTGTTTCTAATTGGGTATGCAGGAGCGGACCCAGCGGTAATCGGGGAAGTAGAATCCGGTTCTCCCGCAGAAGAAGCAGGACTAGAGGCTGGGGATACCGTAGTTCAGATGAATGGAAGTCATGTGTACAATTACAGGGAAATCGTCTATAAAATGCTTTTAAACAAAGGCGGAGATTCTGTTGACGTGATTTACGAAAGGGACGGAGAGCAAAAAGAAGTTACGATTACACCGCGACAGTCAGAAAGTGGCAATTATTTAATTGGAGTTGCTGGGGGCGAGCGGGTAAAGCAGGGCATTTTCGGAACGATAAAATATAGTGTTTTAGAAGTGCGTTGTCAGATTAAGGTTGTGTTCTGGAGCCTTCGCTATATGGTATCCGGCTATTTTAGTCCGGATGATATTGCAGGACCGGTAGGTATTGTCAATATGATTGGTGACACCTATGAGGAGGCACGTTCTTCAGGCGTGATGGTTGTATTGATGTCTATGTTCAATATTTCGATTATGATCAGTGCGAACTTAGGCGTTATGAATCTCCTTCCGATTCCGGCATTGGATGGTGGAAGATTTTTCTTCTTTGTAATAGAGGCAATCCGCAGAAAGAAAATTCCGGCGGAAAAAGAGGGCATGATTCATTTTGCAGGACTCATGGTTCTGCTGGCACTGATGGTGCTTATTATGGCAAATGATATTAGAAATATATTTTTCTAGGAGGAGAGCATGTTTCGGGAGAATACAAAAGTAATTCAAATTGGAAATAAAGTCATTGGTGGAGGAAATCCGATTCTGATTCAGTCAATGACAAATACAAAAACAGAGGATGTAGAGGCGACAGTCGAGCAGATTCTAAAACTGGAAAAGGCCGGATGTGAGATCATCCGGTCTACGGTTCCGACAAAAGAAGCCGCATTGGCATTAGGACAGATAAAAAAAGAAATCCATATTCCAATTGTTGCAGACATTCATTTTGATTATAAAATGGCCATTGCGGCAATTGAAAATGGGGCAGACAAGATTCGTATTAACCCTGGAAATATCGGAAGTACAGATAAAGTAAAGGCAGTCGTGGAAGCAGCGAAAGCTTATCAGGTGCCAATCCGGGTCGGAGTCAACAGTGGTTCCTTAGAAAAGGAAATTATTGAAAAATACGGCCGCGTGACAGCAGAAGGTCTGGTGGAAAGCGCCCTTGATAAGGTAAAATTAATCGAAGATATGGGTTATGACAATCTTGTAATCAGCATTAAATCCTCGGATGTTATGATGTGTGCAAAAGCCCATGAGCTGATTGCCGGAAAGACACCTTATCCCCTCCATGTAGGCATCACGGAGGCAGGTACGGTTTATAGTGGTAATATTAAGTCGGCCCTTGGACTTGGCATGATTTTATCAAAAGGAATCGGGGATACCATCCGTGTTTCTCTGACCGGGGACCCGGTAAATGAGATTGCCTCAGCGAAGCTGATTTTAAGAACATTAGGTCTTAGAAAAGGTGGAATTGAAGTAGTGTCCTGTCCGACCTGTGGAAGAACAAATATAGATTTGATTTCTCTTGCCAACCAGGTAGAGACTATGGTTGCAGATTTTGATGACCTCTCTATTAAGGTGGCTGTAATGGGCTGTGTGGTAAATGGTCCCGGTGAGGCAAAAGAGGCAGACCTTGGCATTGCCGGCGGCAAAGGCGAAGGACTTCTGATTAAAAAAGGGGAAATTATTCGAAAAGTACCGGAAGAGGAGCTTTTAAATACTCTTAGAAATGAGCTGGAAAACTGGCCTAGATAGTAAGTGTGAATATTGCAAAGGGAAGGAGGAGAAGAATGGAACAGACAAAAGAAGGCAGGGCCTTTCCGC
>JAUNBT010000180.1:2379-3335 GCA_030526985.1 Lachnospiraceae bacterium
CTGGTGTTTCCGGACTGTAAAATTCCGGGACGCCTGCTTGGTATTTTTGGAAAAGTACTGGTGCAGAAAGTTGTTATGTGCACCGGAAGTACCAAATTAAAGGTTTTTTTGCTCAGCGAGTATCTGATTCCCAAAAAAGACATGGATTTGATGGAATATCGAATCGCAGAGGATGTCTTTCCGGGAACCGGTGTTAAAATTGAAATATACGACCGTTATCATCTTTCTTCCCAATACAATCTGCAGAATCTGACAGAGGAATATTGGGATAGTATTCTTTATGAGCTAAAAAAGAGGAGTCAGGTGGAGTACCGTTTGTTAGATAAGTGCCAGTGGGGCGCTGAGGACGGCGTACTGACTATTCTTATGGAGGATTCTTTTTTGGCAAAGAAGAAAACATCCGGAATCAAAGAGGTTTTAGAGCAGATTTATCGGGAACGGTTTGGAATTGAATTAAAGGTTGGTTTTAATTATACAGAAGAACAAAAGCAGGCATTTTATGCTGCAAATCGTCATAAACTGAAGGTGGAAGTGGCTTCTGTTATGGAGCAGTTAGCAAAAATCCAGGAGGACAGTGACGAGGATAAGAGCGAAGAAAAGAAAAAAGAAGAAAAGAAAAAATTAAATCAGGAAAAAAGAGCCCGCTATCTTGACCAGCGGGAGCAGAATGCCTATTTTAGAAAACAGGGAAAAAAAGCAGATCCGGATGTATTTTATGGAAAATTCTGCGATGGAGAGATTACCCCAATTGAAGAAATCGTGGATGAAATCGGGGAAGTGGTCATTCATGGACAGCTGAGAGCCATTGATACAAAAGAAATTGAAAAAATCGGTAAGACAATTGTAACCTTCCAGATTACAGATTTTACAGACACAATCACAGCAAAGGTGTTTGTAAAATTTGAAGAGATTTAAGATTTTATTTCTCATTTGAAAAAAGGTGGATTTTACCGGAT
>JAUNBT010000180.1:3345-6761 GCA_030526985.1 Lachnospiraceae bacterium
TCGAAAAGGATATTTGTATCAACTCCATTTCCGGCATGAAAAGTATTCCGGATTTTAGAAAGAAACGGATGGATACCGCTTTAGAAAAGCGTGTGGAGCTTCATCTTCATACGATGATGAGTGATATGGACAGTGTTGTCGATATTAAAAAGGTAATAAACCGGGCAAAGGAATGGGGACATACTGCAATGGCGATTACTGACCATGGAGTATTGCAGGCATTTCCAATTGCCAATCATTGCATTACCATGGACGAGCCCTTTAAGATTATTTACGGGGTGGAAGGGTATTTTGTGGATGATATGAAGGATGTCATTGTCAATTCCCATAACCAGAGTTTGCGGGATTCCTATGTTGTATTCGACATTGAGACAACGGGATTTTCTCCTGTGCAAAATAAGATTATTGAAATTGGTGCGGTGAAAGTGGTAAATGGAAAAATGGTAGACCGCTTTTCCGAATTTGTAAATCCAAAAGAGCCGATTCCATTTCATATTGAAGACTTGACAAAGATTACAGATGATATGGTAAAGGATGCACCGGTCATTGAGGAAATTCTTCCTAAGTTCATGGATTTTTGTGAGGGAAGCATTTTGGTGGCCCACAATGCAGAGTTTGATACCAGCTTCATAAAAGAAAATTGCAAAAGACAGAATCTTCCCTATGATTTTACAGTAGTGGATACGCTGCCCCTTGCCAGACTTTTGCTTACGGATATTTCAAAGTTTAAGCTCAACAATCTTTGTAAAAAGCTAGGAATCAGCTTAGAAAATCACCACCGGGCAATCGATGATGCGACAGCAACCGGAGAAGTCTTTTTAAAGTTTGTGGATATGTTGGAGCAAAAACAGGTAGATACGTTAGATAAGGTCAATAAGATGGCAGCAGTATCTGCGGATATGATTAAAAAAGCCCCCACCTACCACGGTATAATTCTGGTGAAAAATGAGACAGGCAGGGTGAATTTGAATCGTCTTGTCTCAGCTTCCCATATTGATTATTTTAATCGGAGACCGAGAATGCCAAAGTCCCTGATTCAAAAATACAGAGATGGTCTGATTTTGGGTTCCGCCTGTGAAGCAGGGGAGCTTTACCGGGCGCTCCTTTCCAAGCAGTCGGAGGCGGAGATTGCCCGTATTGTGAATTTTTATGATTATTTGGAAATCCAGCCGGTGGGAAATAACGGTTTTATGATTGAGAGTGACCGCCATCCGGATATTCGGTCGGAAGAGGATATTAAAGAAATCAATAAGAAAATAGTGGAGCTTGGAAAACGGTATCATAAGCCGGTTGCTGCCACCTGCGATGTTCATTTCCTTGATCCGGAAGACGAACAGTACCGTCGGATTATGATGGCTGGAAAAGGATTTAAGGATGCAGATAAACAGGCACCTTTATATTACCGGACGACCGAGGAGATGTTAGAGGAATTTGCCTACTTGGGCAGTGAGACAGCTTACGAGGTTGTGGTAGAAAATACAAATAAGATTGCAGATCAAATTGAGAAAATTTCTCCGGTTCATCCGGATAAATGTCCTCCGGTTATTCCAGATTCGGACAAGACACTGCGTGATATTTGTTATACGAAGGCTCATGAAATCTACGGACCGGATTTACCTCATCAGGTAACAGACCGGTTAGAACATGAACTGTCTTCCATTATTTCCAATGGCTTTGCCGTAATGTATATCATTGCCCAAAAATTAGTGTGGGATTCCAATGACCATGGATATCTGGTAGGTTCGAGAGGTTCCGTAGGTTCCTCCTTTGTGGCGACAATGTCCGGTATCACAGAGGTAAATCCCCTTTCTGCTCATTATATCTGCCCAGAATGCCATTATGTGGATTTTGAGTCCGAACTTGTTATGCCTTATGTAAAAAAAGGTATGTCCGGCTGTGATATGCCAGATGCCACATGCCCAAAGTGCGGCGCTCCCATGCAAAAAGAGGGACATGATATTCCTTTTGAAACTTTCCTTGGATTTAAAGGAGACAAGGAACCGGATATTGACCTTAATTTTTCCGGCGACTATCAGGCGAAGGCCCATGCCTACGTAGAGGTAATTTTCGGAAAAGGAAAGGCATTTCGTGCCGGAACCATCGGTACAATGGCAGAAAAAACTGCCTATGGTTATGTGTACAAATATTTTGAAGAGAGAGAAATGCACAAGCGGCGCTGTGAGATGGAACGGTTAGCAGAAGGCTGTACTGGTGTAAAAAGAACAACCGGACAGCATCCAGGCGGTATTATTGTAGTACCTCATGGCAGAGAAATCTATGAATTTACAGCCATCCAGCACCCGGCAAATGATATGAATACTCCGATTGTGACGACTCATTTTGAGTATCATTCTATCGACCATAACTTATTAAAACTTGATATTTTAGGCCATGATGATCCTACGATGATTCGTCGCTTGGAGGACTTGACCGGAATCGATGCAAAAACGATTAAATTAGATGATAAAGATGTGATGTCACTCTTTCACAGTACAGAAGCCTTAGGAATTAAACCGGAGGATATTTTTGGTATCCAGTTAGGTTCCTTAGGCGTTCCCGAGTTCGGTACAGATTTTGTAATCCAGATGCTTCTTGATACAAAACCAAAGAGTTTTTCTGACCTGGTTCGCATTTCCGGTCTTTCCCATGGAACGGATGTGTGGCTTGGAAATGCCCAGACTTTGATTAATGAGGGCAAAGCAGAGATTTCAACAGCAATTTGTACCCGTGATGATATTATGACTTATTTGATTAATCAGGGTATGGACAAGGGACTGTCCTTTACGATCATGGAGGCAGTGCGAAAAGGAAAAGGGCTGAAGGATGAGTGGGAAACGGTCATGAAAGAACACGATGTCCCGGATTGGTATATCTGGTCCTGTAAAAAGATTAAATATATGTTCCCGAAAGCCCATGCAGCCGCTTACGTTATGATGGCATGGAGAATTGCCTATTTTAAAGTATTTTATCCATTGGCTTATTACACCGCATTTTTCAGTATCCGTGCATCGGCATTTTCCTATGAATTGATGTGTCAGGGCAAGGAAAAACTGGAATATCACATGGAACAGCTGCTCCATGCAAGCAAGGATGAACTGAGCAAGAAGGACCAGGACAGCTTAAAAGATATGCGTATTGTTCATGAAATGTATGCAAGAGGATATGAATTTGTGCCGATTGATATTTACAAGGCGGATGATAAGCAGTTTCAGATTTTTGACGGGAAGATTATGCCGTCTCTAAGCAGTATCGATGGAATGGGAGAGAAAGCGGCGGAAGCAGTAAAAGAAGCTTCTAAAGATGGAACTTATACATCTTTAGACAATTTTAGAAATAGAACGAAGGTCTCTAAGACAGTAATTGATAAGATGGTGGAACTTCATATTTTGAACGATTTACCGGAATCTGATCAGTTG
>JAUNBT010000181.1:0-2442 GCA_030526985.1 Lachnospiraceae bacterium
AGATATAATCTACCATATGAAAAAGGGAAAGTCAACGAAAAAATATATTTTTTTTGCAATAATTTGATTCGCCCCAAACAGTCAAATAAAATCTTCTTTTTCTATCATAAAAACATGACCAAAAGCATAGATTGTATATTGCCGGGATAGAAATGAACACGGAAAAAAGATTTTTTTTCGTGAAAATGTACAAAAAGGCTTTCATTTATGTTATAATGTTTTTACACAAATACAAATGAAGCATCCGGAGATTGTACATCTGATTGTATTAAAAACTAGTATGAAACGTGAGGTGACAGTATGGAGATACAATTATGGAGAGAAATCCTGGATCCCTATCAGTTGGCAGTAGATGAACTTTTGGTTAAGTTCAATCACATCATTACAGAGCACAGAAATGCCGGACTTTATTGTCCTATTGAACAGGTAAGAGGACGGGTCAAGAGTATTTCTAGTATTCTGGAGAAGTTACAGAGGAAGAATCAGAATATTAATGAACTGGAAGAGAAGATTGAGGATATTGCAGGAATTCGAATCCTGTGTCAGTTTGTGGAGGATATTGACAAGGTCGTTTCTCTTATAGAGAATCGAAAGGATATGGAGATTAAGAGTGTCAAGGATTATATTTCGAATGCGAAAGACAGTGGATATCGAAGTTATCATATGATTATCTATTACGACGTCAATACAATTCAGGGAGTCAGAAGGCTTCAGGCTGAGATTCAGATTCGAACCCTGGCCATGGACTTTTGGGCAACTGTAGAACATTCCCTACAATATAAGTACAAACAGAATATACCGGATGATATTCGGGAACGATTAAGCAGTGCAGCGACTGCTCTGCTTATTTTAGACAAAGAAATGTCTACAGTAAGGGATGAAATTATGGACGCACAGGAATCTTATCAGGCCAAAGAGAACCTTGTGGCAGATATTCTGAATAATATTCAGAATCTGTATAAGGTAGCCAACAAGAGGGAAATCGTAAAGATTCAGGATGAATTTTATAAAGTGTATCAGGCGGGAGATTTTGAGGAGCTGTCTCATTTCAGCAGACAGTTGGATATTATTTCGGAGGGCTATCGTGCCCAGAGCATTTCCTGATTAGAAGACGAGGAACATAGCAAAAAACCTGTCGGTAAAAACCGGCAGGTTTTTTGTTCTCAGGGAGAATTTTTTGTGGATGGCGAGTGTTTTTTATTGAACCGCTGCACAAATGTACTTTTTGATTTTTATTTTCAAACGGCTTAAGCTGGTGTTGACGTTAGTTTTGGAAGTTTGTAATTTAGAAGCAATTTCTTCCGGTTTTAAGCGTTCCTCAAAACGGAGTGTATAAAGGCGCCGTTCTTTCTCAGATAAATGGTCCATTAACTGACCAAATATATTATTTTCTAAAGCCATTTGATAAGTCAGGTCTTCAATCATGTCTTTTTTGCTGTAAATGCGGGTCATATCACAGTCGAATTGATAGTGGCTTAACCGCCGTAAGGCCTTGCGGTTATAGTTGTCTACTTTGTTTCTTGCGGTGATAATTAACCAGCCGCGTGGGTTTTGCTGAAACTTGGGGTCTGATTGTTTCTGGAGAGCGGTCTCGAAAACATCATTGAGGCAATCATATATTTGATCTTCGGGACATCCTGTGTAGAGTCGATTTTTAATAAGAGTAAACAGATAACTGCCGAGTTCCATATACAGTTTGCTGATTAGATCATCCAAGTATAAATCCCTCCTCACTTGAACAATTGTAACAATATTATATAATTTCCAAAGATGAAAATGCAAGACAGAAAAGGAATGTTGTCAAATCGTCAAAAAGAAGAGATGTATTTTTAGTATATAATATGTTCTATTTACAATATTATGGATAATATGAAACTCAACGTGATATCCTTGATAAAACGGTTGCAGTTGGAGAAAAAAGTCGTTATAATATTGCTGTGAAAGAGATAATTTGAATTGGTTTTCTAAGACCTGATGCACAGGTCTTTTCTTTTATAATAAGGTAATTAGATTTGAACAGTTCACAGGAAAGAAGTTTATAGAACAGGGATTTATTTACGAGGAGGACATTGAAAGAATGAAGCTGCCACAGGAATTTACAGACAGAATGAAGAAGCTTCTGGGTGAGGAGGATTTTATCCGTTATGAGGAGAGTCTGACGAAACCCAGATACCATGGACTCAGAGTCAATGCATTGAAGATGACACCGGAAGAATTTGAGGAGATTTCTCCTTTTGAGTTAAAGCGGATTCCCTGGTGTGTGAATGGATTTTACTATAAGAAAGAGGAGAATCCGGCGAAGCATCCTTATTATTATGGTGGATTTTATTATATTCAGGAGCCAAGTGCGATGACACCGGCCAGTGTACTCCCGGTCGAACCGGGGGAGAAGGTATTAGATCTTTGTGCAGCACCCGGAGGTAAGACAACAGAATTAGGAGC
>JAUNBT010000181.1:2452-6757 GCA_030526985.1 Lachnospiraceae bacterium
AGCAACGATATCAGTATTTCCAGAACGAAAGCCCTGCTTCGAAACATTGAGTTGGCAGGAATCCCAAATGTCGTAGTATTAAGTGAGGAACCGGCAAAGCTTGTCCACCGTTTTCACAGCTATTTTGATAAGATTTTGGTGGATGCTCCTTGTTCCGGGGAAGGAATGTTTCGGAAAGACCCGTTGATGGTGCGGGAGTGGGGTCCGGATAAGGTAGAAAAATACAGTGCAATTCAGAAAGAAATTATCGTGGAAGCGGCAAAGATGTTAAAACCGGGCGGCATGATGGTATATTCTACCTGTACCTTCGCACCGGAGGAGAATGAGCAGACAATCGAATACCTGTTGGAGAAATTTGATGAGTTTTCTTTAGTGGAGCTTCCAATGTATGAGGGATTTGACACAGGACATCCGGAGTGGAGTAATACAGGCAGAGAGGATCTTAGAAGATGCCGCAGATTATGGCCTCACCGGATTGAAGGGGAAGGGCATTTTGTTGCACTCTTAAAAAAGGGTGAAGATTGCAATCCCAAACCAGTCAAACCCTATCGATATAAGAAATCAAAGATACCGAAGGAATTAGAGGTGTTTTTGGAGGAGGCGAAGCTAAAGCTGAATCCGGAAAGGATAGAAGTCTACGAGGAGAAGGTGTATTATATGCCGGAGGATTTGGCAGACATTAAGGGATTGCGAATTGTTCGAGCAGGACTTTTTCTTGGTAATTTAAAGAAGAACCGGTTCGAACCAAGCCAGCCCCTTGCCATGGCATTTGCACCGGGAGAGGGAATTCGTCGCCTGAATCTTTCTTTAGAGGATGAACGTTTAATCCGCTATTTAAAATGTGAGACAATCAGTGCAGACACAGAGAATGGCGGCGTGTTGGTTTGTGTAGAAGACCGCCCGTTAGGCTTTGGAAAGGTAACGAACAAGGTTCTTAAAAATAAATACCGGCCGAGCTGGAGATGGATGCGGGGTTAAACGATGGGAAAGAAGTTAAGACTGGATAAATACCTTGCAGACATGAAAGAGGGAAGCCGTCAGGAAGTAAAAAAACGGATAAAAAAAGGAGAAGTCAGCGTAAATGAGCAGATGATAAAACTGCCGGAATATAAAGTGGATCCGGACTTGGACCGAATTGAGGTCAATGGACGGGAAGTTTTATATCACCAGTTTGAATACTGGATGTTATATAAGCCGGCAGGCTGTGTCTGTGCGACGGAGGATAAGAAAGAGAAAACGGTGATGGAGTATCTTCCCGAAGACAGCCGCAAAGATCTTTTCCCGGTGGGACGACTGGATAAGGATACGGAAGGACTGCTTCTTCTTACTAATGACGGGGCTCTTGCCCATGCCCTTTTGTCTCCCAAAAAACATGTGGATAAAACTTATTATGCGGATATTGCAGGGGTTGTGGGAGAAGAGGACAGAGAAGCATTTTTAAATGGACTGGATATAGGGGATGAGAAGAAAACCCTTCCGGCAAAGCTTATCATCTGTTCGGTCTCAGAGAAGGAAGAAAAATCGACTATTCTTGTGACAATCCAGGAGGGACGATATCATCAGGTAAAACGAATGTTTGAGGCAGTGGGAAAGAAAGTTGTCTTTTTGAAACGACTCTCTATGGGAAATCTGAAATTGGATGAAACATTGTCTCCCGGTATGGCAAGAAGACTTACGAGAAAAGAGTTAGAGCAGCTTTCAGGAACACAGAAAGAATAGTTTTAAAAATAGAGGAAAAAGGATAAGATGAAGATGGAAAAAGAAAGACTAGAGGATAATATCCAGGCAGTTATATTTGACCTGGATGGGACACTGGTGGATTCTATGTGGACCTGGTATGAAGTGGATGTGGATTTTCTGGGACAGTTTGGTGCAAGTGTGCCGGAAGATTTACAGGATGAATTAGAAGGTATGAGTTTTACTGAGACGGCAAGATATTTTAAAAAACGCTTTCCATTCCTTCCTTATTCTGTAGAACAGCTAAAAGATATCTGGAACCGGATGGCTTACGATATTTATGCCAACCGGGTGCCCCTAAAGCCGGGGGTGAGGGAGTACCTGATTTATCTAAAAGAAAAGGGAATTAAGACTGGAGTCGCTACAAGCAATTCCAAAGAACTTGTCACAGTCGTCTTAAAAAATTTAAAGGTAGATCAATATTTTGATTCGATTCGGACGGCCTGTGAGGTAGAAAAGGGAAAACCGGCACCGGATATTTATTTGCTGGTGGCAAAAGACCTTGATGTGAAGCCGGAAGAATGTTTGATTTTTGAAGATGTACCGGCAGGAATCATGGCAGGAGCGAATGCGGGAATGCGGACCTGTGCGGTGGCAGACCAGTCTTCTGTATATCTGATGGAAGAGAAAAAAAGACTGGCCGATGCCTACATAGAAGATTATTTTGAACTTTTGCCAGAGAATAAATTAGAACGAGAGGAAGCATAATGACAAAGGATTTTCTTCCGATAAATAAAAATGATATGAAAAAAAGAGGCTGGGAGGCACCGGATTTTGTCTATGTGACAGGAGATGCCTATGTAGACCACCCGTCATTCGGAGTTTCCATTATCAGCAGGGTGTTGGAGGCGGCCGGATATAAGGTGGCGATTTTATCCCAGCCGGATTGGAAACAAAAGGACAGCATCAATCTATTTGGCCGTCCCCGTCTGGGTTTTTTGGTCACTTCCGGTAATATGGATTCTATGGTAAATCACTATAGTGTTTCTAAAAAAAGGCGTTCAAAGGATGCTTACACTCCCGGTGGTGTTATGGGAAAAAGACCGGACCATGCAGTGACGGTCTATTGTAATTTGATCCGGCAGACTTATAAGGATGTTCCGATTTTAATTGGAGGAATTGAAGCGTCTCTTAGAAGGCTTGCCCATTATGATTATTGGGATAATAAGGTAAAACGCTCCATTTTGTTGGACTCCCAGGCAGATCTTTTGTTTTATGGTATGGGTGAGCGGTCCGTAGTGGAAGTGGCAGATGGGTTGGCAGCGGGAATTCCTGTCTCGGAACTGACCTATATTAATGGAACAGTATATAAGACCAAAGACTTAGGCAGGGTATACGATAGCATTGTATTGCCCTCTTATCAGGAGATTTGTGACAGCAAAGAGGTATATGCAAAAAGCTTCTACACCCAGTATTGCAATACAGATCCATTTTCAGCCCGTCCTTTAGTAGAACAGTATAAGGAGACGGAATATGTGGTACAAAATCCGCCATCCAAACCTCTTTCTATGGAAGAGATGGATGAGGTATATCGTCTTCCCTACATGCGAACCTATCATCCTTCCTATGAGGAGGCCGGTGGTGTGCCTGCAATTTCTGAAGTGAAGTTCAGTCTTACAAGCTGCCGGGGCTGTTTTGGTGGCTGTAGTTTTTGTGCATTGACGTTTCATCAGGGACGTATTGTTCAGACAAGAAGTCATGAGTCGATTATAGAGGAAGCAAACCGGATGATACTGGACCCGGATTTTAAAGGATACATTCATGATGTGGGTGGACCGACAGCAAACTTTCGGGCTCCCTCCTGTAAAAAACAGTTGACAAAAGGGGTATGTCCGGATAAGCAGTGTCTGTTTCCAGAACCTTGTGGGAATTTAAAAGTGGATCACAATGATTATTTGTCCCTTTTAAGAAAATTGCGAAAGATTCCGAAAGTAAAAAAAGTGTTCATCCGGTCGGGAATCCGATACGATTATCTGATTTATGATAAGGATGATACTTTTTTTCGGGAACTGTGTGAATATCATGTCAGTGGCCAGTTAAAAGTTGCACCGGAGCATATTGCCGATCCAGTTCTTGCCATGATGGGAAAACCGGGGCGGAAGGTATATGAACGGTTTGCCGAAAAATACAAAAAGATGAACGAAAAACTGGACAAGAAACAGTATTTAGTGCCGTATCTTATGTCTTCCCATCCCGGTTCGACTTTAAAAGAGGCGGTGGAATTAGCCGAATATTTAAGAGATTGGGGCTATATGCCGGAGCAGGTACAGGATTTTTATCCAACTCCGTCTACAATTTCCACGACCATGTATTATACTGGCCTGGATCCGAGAACAATGAAAAAGGTTTATGTGCCCAGATCTCCCCATGAGAAGAACATGCAAAGAGCACTGATTCAATATCGGAATCCGGATAACTATGAACTGGTTCGTGAGGCATTATTAAAAGCAGGGCGGGCAGATTTGATTGGATTTGAGAAGCACTGCCTGATTCGCCCCCGTCCGGCAAAGACAGTACGGGAAAGGAAAGGCGGACAAAAACAGCAGGACAAACAAAAACAGCAGGAAA
>JAUNBT010000182.1 GCA_030526985.1 Lachnospiraceae bacterium
CTTCTGCTAAGGTTTTAGATAAAGATTATAAATCTTATGATAGGAAAGTACGATTATCAAAGAACAAAAATATAGTAATTCAACCTGGAAAAAGAATGAAAGTGAAGTTTTATGTAAAAGGGAACATTACATGGTACAATTATAGCGATTTCACATTAAGATATTATTTTAAATTTGATGGGAAAAAATATTTGGGCAGTACATGGGATGATGGAAGTTCTTTTAAAGTGGGAAAGAAATGGTATACAACGTATTGGATAAGTTATGAAGATTGGTATGAGGAATGGGTTTCATAGTGATATTTGAAATAGAAATTTGATTGGTTGTAGATGAAATGGACGAAACATTGATGTTGAATTGCAGAATAAATACTGTTGTTGGTACGAGAAAGATATTTTTTATAAAAAACTTTTTTTATTCGTTCAAATCATTTATAATAAAGGTACAGATTATAAAAAAATGATTATTTTGCGCCGCACCTTATAAACTGGGACATTTTAGTCGAGTGGCGACTTTTAAGATTTAGATTTAGTGCGATTTTGTTTTTAAGCCGCAAAGTATGAAATGAACCCTTGTTTTTCAATACATTCAGAAGACAGGGTAGAAGAGAAGACAGTCCCAATGGGGACAATGAACAAGTACGTTATATTTCCGGTTGTTATCGTCCATTGATGTAGAAGAGAAGACAGTCCCAATGGGGACAATGAACGCTTCTGTAGTGGGTCTATGTCTATCGACAAAATTGTAGAAGAGAAGACAGTCCCAATGGGGACAATGAACTGATAAATATTTTTTTCTATTGACATTTTCTTTTCCTCCGTAGAAGAGAAGACAGTCCCAATGGGGACAATGAACTCTATTTCCCTTGCGTAGAGAAATTTCAATTTAGCCGTAGAAGAGAAGACAGTCCCAATAGGGACAATGAACAAACATTCAAATATTTGTTTAAAGTGGGAAACAAATCGTAGAAGAGAAGACAGTCCCAATGGGGACAATGAACCGAGTACGATTACGAAATTAATGCTTATGCAGCTTTTAGTAGAAGAGAAGACAGTCCCAATGGGGACAATGAACCAATTATTTACTTTGCAGCAGGCAATGATTATTTCGTAGAAGAGAAGACAGTCCCAATGGGGACAATGAACTCCCTCTATTAATTTAGATGGATTAACAAAAAGATGTAGAAGAGAAGACAGTCCCAATGGGGACAATGAACACAAAAATTGAAACTAAGATAGCAATTTTTATTGGTAGAAGAGAAGACAGTCCCAATGGGGACAATGAACTTTAACGTCTCTATTTACGTCATCATAAAAGAATGTAGAAGAGAAGACAGTCCCAATGGGGACAATGAACGAATAATCTAGCCGCCGTGAGTGCTGACTATATTGTAGAAGAGAAGACAGTCCCAATGGGGACAATGAACTGGAAAACCAAATTCGTTTAAATATACCATTGTATGTAGAAGAGAAGACAGTCCCAATGGGGACAATGAACTTTTGAGCGTGTATCGGTTTTACAAATCCGGAACATTTGTAGAAGAGAAGACAGTCCCAATGGGGACAATGAACAATCTTCTGTTGTTACAGTGAAATATTCACATTCAGTAGAAGAGAAGACAGTCCCAATGGGGACAATGAACCCTACCCACGCATTGAACTGTTCGAATGTCTTAAAACAGTAGAAGAGAAGACAGTCCCAATGGGGACAATGAACTGTTAAATACAGACCTTTAACATTATTGATTTGTAGAAGAGAAGAAAGTCCCAATGAGGACAATGAACCGGGATAATCAATTCCAACAAATGAAGCTGCATGTAGAAGAGAAGGCATCCCTAATAGAAACAATGAAAAAAAGGAATCTGAGGATTCCTTTTTTTGATAAAAATGATGTAAATATATGTTCTTTTTTGATGAATCATGTTACAATAGACAAATAAAAAAGAAATAAGGGGGAGATTGTTATGAAAATTACAAAAGTCGATGGAAGAAAAGTTGCAGTAAAAAAACAAAGACAGACAGGTTATATTTATCTTAATAAAACTAATAAAATTCCCGAACAAGATAATCAGGTCAGAAAAATAGTTGAGAGAAGAATCAGACAAAGCCAAAATTTATATTCTGCTTTTTCAAAAAAGAAATTACAATATGTGGATAATGCAGACAGAAAACAATTATCAAAAAATGCAGGTAAAATCCAAAATTTGTTTGATAAAATGATTAAGGATATCTTAGTCAAAGATTATTCAGAAGATGAAAAATACAGGAGAATTCTGGATTTCAAATTTAGATACGAAGGCGTTAAATATGAACGGGATATCATTGACATGATTGTAATGACTCGGTTGAGAAACAGTTTAAAAAAGATAGAATTGATTCCTGTTGTAGAAAACATATTGTATGCCTTTTTGGATAGCGATAATTACAAAATAGAGATAGAAAAAATAGACAAGGTTAAGCTGTATGATTTTATGAAGCTCGTGTATGAAGATTATCATAAAGGAAACCAGAAAAATACAATTATAAAATCTATTGAAAAACAAAATCTTAAAGTACAGGTCTATAACGATAATAATGAGGTTTCTTTGAAGTTAAGTAAAACCGAAAATAATCCAGAATTACAAAAAATAATAACTGAAATTGTATGTGGCAATGAAAAGAAAATGCTTGATGAAATGAATCAGGCGCTGATTCATTTCTTTCCGGAAAGCCAGAGTGCTTTAGAAGATAATGTGTCTTACGATATCAAAATTAAGCTAGAAAAATTTGTAGGATCAGAAATACGATTTTCAGAAGAAGTCGAAAATATTATTGGAAAGTATTATGGTAATGAACTAAGTATACAGACAGCAAAGGAAAAAATTCGTACAAGTATGCTGGATGAATGTTTTTCAAGAAAACGCAGATGTCAGGAACTAAGTGAAACCCAGTTGTATTGGATTGATTTTATTGCAGAACATCTTCAACACCATTTTAAAAAGCCGTATAGATTTAATATGGAAGATCAGAGAAATAATAGTCTTATTTTTTATGTGGAGCGTTCCTGGAAAAACATGTTGGAATGTATTGCAACACAGTTTATAAATCTTGGAAAAGCAGTATATCATTTTGCAATGCCTAAATCAGCTCAGATTACAAATGAATATGGAGAGGTTTTAGAAAACTATCGAGGCGGAATTACCAGTTTTGAGTATGAAGTGAGTGACGGGAGCGATATTGATATCTTTTCTCAGGATGACAATGGCTTAAAGAAACATATCAGAGACGATGCTGTACACAGTAGTTTACGTTTTTTTGGTGGTGCTAGTCGTTGGGAGAATATGTTAGATACTGAATCATTGGACTTTGTGAAAGAGTTTCGTGCATATTTTAATTTATTAAGACATCAATATTTCCATTACACAAAAGGAACAGAAGTAAAAATCCCAAATGAAGGCTTAATAGCACAGCTTATAATGGATGAAGAGATGACGATGGATGCAAAACAGCTGCGGTTAAAGTATTACAGTAATAATGTTCCAATGTTTTATGGAGAAACAAAAATCCAAAAAATGATGGATAAATTGTATTCGCAGTATGCAGAAAGACCGGCACAGATTCCGGCATTTAATCGTGTTTTGAAGAAAAAATCTTTAAATGACTTTTATAAAAAATATACGAATGAAGTAATGGATATTGCTGTTTCTGAGGAGAGAATAGATCAATTTAAAGGAATGTATTATTTCCTATTAAAAGAGATTTATTATTATGGTTTTTTACCTGATGAAAGAGCAAAGGAATTCTTTTTTGATGCTTTGAAAAATGCTGAGAATGAGATAAAACAGTTGAATTCTAAGATTCAGGACCAACGCAAAAGGGCATTAGAAAATTTTCAGTTAATTGTAAAAGATAATGAAAAAGAAGAGTTGGGTGGAATCTGTCAGGCAGTCATGGGCGAATATGCACTCCAAAATAATCGAAATACAACAATTCAGAAAAAGTATGACCATTATCCGATCTTATTGTGTCAGACAATACAAGAAGCATTTTTATTGTATTTGCAGGAGAATCAAAATATATTCGGATTTTTAAAACAGCACCCTAAAAATCTTCAGATGCCAGATAAAGAGTCTTTTATGGTAGATTGGAATTGTCACAGATTTGATTTTATTTTTGAAAACATGAATTCCAATATAATAGCATGGCATATTATGGCACATTTTATTCCGGCGAAAGAAGTCAATCAATTGATTGGAAATTTGAAAAGTTATATTCAGTTTATTACAGATATTGAAAAACGAGCAAAGAGAGGCGGAATTACGAATTTCTCTGCCCATAGTGAAGACCGAGTGCAAGACTATAAAAGAGTAATTTTCATTTTAGATTATGTATTGAAAAATTGTAAAAATCAGTTTTCTAATCAATTTTCCGATTACTATTCTGGCGATGAAGATAGTGCTAAAGAAAAATACGCAGAATATCTAAGCAAATTTGTGAAGTTTGCCAATAAGAAAAATAAACCTGATTTTGCTGCATTATTAGATTTTTGTTCAAATGAGGATTTTCAAAATAGTATCTATGTAGATGCAAAAAATCCAATTGTGATTCGGAATATAGAACTGGCAAGAATGTATGGTTTAAATGATATTTTACCTAAGATTTTTGAACAAACGAAACCCATTAATCGAGACCAATTAAAAAAATTTGAATACAAGAAAAAGAAAATCAGTAAAATACAAAATGGAGCAACAATTATGAAGGAAGAAGAACAGAAAGAGGTGCGTGAATTCCAACAGATTAAAAATAGATTGGAATTGCACAATCTACTTACGTTGTCTCAAATTACAAATGATCTTCTTTCAGAACTGGTATCATTGGCGTATATTCGAGAACGGGACTTGTTTTATTATCAACTAGGATTTTATTATTACAAATTAAAAGAGGATAAGAATTGTCCTCAAATTTATCATGAAATTATTGGAAAAGATTGCTGTATAAAAAAGGGAGCGATTTTGTATCAAATAGAAGCTATGTACACATATGGAAAGAGTATTTTTCTGCTAACAAAAGATGGTTTTAAAATAATGGAAGGTGAGAAAAAACCTTATATTACATCAGAAAAAATCAGTAAACTGGCAAAAGAATTGAATAAAGAAAATGGATATTTTGATTACAATGAAGGATTAAGATTTTTTGGCAGTGAAAAAATGATGAATAAAGCAGTGAAAGTTCGAAATATGATTGATCATAATCATTATTTTACATCAGATCAGAAGAAGCACAGAAGTCTCCTTGCTTATTACAGTGATGTTTATGATTTGTTTTTTACATATAGTAGAAAACTAAAGAAAAGCGTTCCAGTTATGTTGAAAAATACTTTGAAAAAATATAATTTGTTGTTAGATTTAGATTTTAATTCTTCTTCAAAATCGTCTCGAACAGAGTTAAAAATAAAAAATCAATTAGTAAAATCGGATGTTTATACATATAAAGTTAAATCCATAGATAAGCGTTTTGGGAAAGAAAATAATAGAATAATAGAAATATCATTAGATGTTTGGGATTCCAACTTTTTAGATTCTACAAAAAGGTTATTAGATTTTTAAAAATGTGTCATGATTTCACGAACAAAAAATTTATATACAATTGAAAATACATTTTAAGGGAGAATATAATGATTACAATTACTTTAGATGAGCAAGGCGACTTTGAGAATATGTACAATCAACTTGAATCAAAACCGGTCCTTATTGGTGGAGTGATTTACGACGATAAAGGAGTTGACGGAGATAAATCCAACGAAATACAACGGTTAAAGGAGTACTATAAAAAGGTTTGTGAAAGTGTAGGCACACAATTCCCCATAGATCTTCATAGAAATGGAGACAACAAAAGGGAAGAAAAAATGAGTAAACAAAAAGTAAGTGAAACAATAAGAGAATTTTTTGAAAATGGTACATTTGAAGGGAAAACACTTATTGAACCAAAAAGAAGAGGTCAGTATTACATTTATTGTTTGCTTCGAAATGATGGTGGAAAAAGTCTATTATTAAATAAAAATGTTTCAAAGTTGGCGAAAGATGATTATGCTGGTAATCTTTATGTACATATGGCAGAAGAAGTTGTAGAGCGTTTGATATTCCATAATCCGGTTCTTTCTAAGATAGATAAAGTAAATGTGGATTTTGCGACAAGGAGAGTATTAGTAGATGGAAATGATTTGGTATTGAATAAAAAGTTTAAAGCATTGGGAATTTATCCGTATGAATGTTCTGAGCATAACAATGGAAATAGAAATGAATATATTTTAACAAATCCATACTTATATAGAACTGCTTTGGAGAGGGAAATGTTACGGACAGGAAAAACGGATATAGAAGTTGATTGGTTACAAAGCAGATCTATTTATTATTTAACTGAAAAAAAGGACCAGATGGAATTTTTATATCTTGCTGACTCAGTTTGTTCAGAACTATCTTATAGGATAGATGAAAATTTAAAAGAAGATTGGGTTAATGTAATAGGGGAGCGAGCTGCGAAAATAAATCCAGGCGTTACTAATCTTTTATTTACATATGACAAAACAGATGAAATTTATAAAAAAGCCTTTACAGAATTTGAACGTAAGAATTATTTTGAAGCATTAAATTACTGTTATGATTTGACTAAATTAAAAGGAACGTCAGTGACATATTACAAAACAT
>JAUNBT010000183.1 GCA_030526985.1 Lachnospiraceae bacterium
ATTTCCTGTGGAGCTATTTTCCGCAAATGTACTGCTTTCCTCACTAGAAGGTACCGTTGCTTTTTCAGTTCCTTTTGTTGTTCCTGTTTCTTCTGTCGTTTTTTGTGTGACAGTTTCCTCTGCTGTTGTCTGTTCGGTTGTCTTTTCTTCCGTTTCAGAAGTTTCTTTCGTTATTATCTCCTCGTCAGCCTGTACAAAAACAGCTGAATCAGGAACCAGTGTCACCAGCATAGATGCTACTAAAACATAACAAAGAAATTTTTGAAATAATCTCTTTTTTTTCCTCATCCTCTTCTTCCTCTTCCGTATTTGATTTTAGATATATAGTGAAATTGATTCAAAAGACTTTTTGAATCCGCACGAATGGAATAAAATGGTCTAAACGACAACTTACACTGCCATTTAGACCGTATTTCTTATTAATTTTCTTTAAAATATAAATGTCTTGGAATACCGTCTACCATAACCGGTGGTACTTCCCCCTGAATTAATGGTTTACAGTAATTGATATATTCCTGAGATACATTCGTCCCATCCTCTGTAATCCACTCAAGGGGAACTTTCTTCTCAACATTAGATACTTTATGCACATCATATACTTCCGTTGTACACTGATATGGATCATCGGAGACTCTCTTTAAAATAATCATACGGCCGTTGTCTCCCTCGATTGCCGCTTTCACTGCAGCACCGCCTGCTGAAAATGCCTCATTGATATCAATTCTAGATGCCAGATGAGACGCACATCTTTGCAGGGAACTAAGCTCAATCGCTCTTGTCTTACATCCAATCTCTGATGCAACAACATTACATAAATATCTGGCTGTTCCAGTCAACTGTCTATGGCCAAATGCATCCACAAACTCAGCATTATCAGAAAGCTCGCAGACATAACGGCCATCCTCTAAACAGATTCCCTCAGAAACAGCTACCACAACAGACTTCTGATGGGTCTGAATGTCTTTTACTTTCTCAATGAATTTCTCTACGCTAAATGGAACCTCTGGCAGGTAAATAAGATCCGGTCCTGCACAGTCTTCCCCTTTGGCAAGTGCCACGGAGGCAGTCAGCCATCCGGCATTTCTTCCCATTACTTCAATGATTGTAACTAGCTTATTCCCATAAACAAGTCCGTCACGAATTGCCTCTTTTGTCACGGTGCCAATAAACTTGGCCGCACTTCCAAATCCCGGTGTATGGTCTGTGACAGCTAAATCATTATCAATTGTCTTTGGTACTCCCACAAACCGACAGGGATGTCCAGTCACAATCGCATAATCAGATAACTTTCGGATTGTATCCATAGAGTCGTTACCGCCGATATAGAAGAAGTATCCAATCTCCAATCTATCAATCAGTTCAAATATTTTATCGTATACTTCCCGGCTCTCATGAATCTCCGGCAACTTATAACGGCAAGAACCAAGATAGGCTGATGGTGTTCTCTTAAGAAGTTCGATATCAAGGTCTGAGGTGATATGTTTAGACAAATCTACATATCTTTCCTCCAAAAAGCCCTGAATACCATTCCGCATTCCATATACTGTTCCAAGACCATTCTCTTTTGCTGTGCGGTACACTCCCGCAAGACTTGAATTAATTACACTGGTCGGTCCGCCTGACTGACCTACTACTACATTGTTTGCCATTATTTTGTAATCCTCCTAGATTTTACCCAAACCTCCTGCCTGTTGTCTCTCTGCTTTGCGTTATCACTCACGTTCGTTTTGGTTTTTCATTCACTTAAGTATTATTATATCTATTATTTCCATATACTGCAAGCACTTTTCTTATTCTGAGATATTAGTCTGAGATGTTAAAGTACCTATTCTGCAAACTGCCTCTCACTTCTTCTTTCGAATTAATACACAAATACCGGACACCCTGTTTCAATCATACTGTAAAAAGACTTCGCCTGACTGACAGGCATATTCACACAGCCATGAGAACCATTTCCCTGATAAATTTCTCCACCGAATTCACCGTGCCTCCAATCTGCGTCATGAAATCCCACATTAGAATCAAATGGCATCCAGTAATCCACATGAGAAACATAACCCTGGCCAGTAAGCTCCTTATCCTGTATTTTATACATAATGGAATAAGCCCCTGTCGGTGTGGATCTCCCCTTGGTTACATCCCCTGTCACAACAGGACTGGTCAAGACACATTCACAGGCTTCTCCATATTCTCTTCCTGAAAACAGGATAGCCCATTGATTGCCTCTGAAAGTTTCCTCTATAATAATACCCGGTATCCTCAAATGAGAAAATACCGGGTTCCTTTTTAAAATCATTCTATTCTAGTATACAAATACCGGGCATCCCGGCTCAATCAGTTTATAAAGTGCCTGTGCCTGTGAATAAGGCATGTTTACACATCCATGAGATCCATTCCCACGATAAATGCTGCCTCCAAAGCTTCCTCTCCATGTCGCATCATGGAATCCAACATTCGTATCAAATGGCATCCAATAACTTACCGGAGAAGAATATCCCTGACCTGTCAGTGAAACACCTGTCGTCTTATACATAACAGAATAAGCTCCGGTCGGTGTGGATCTTCCCTTCGTCACGTCACCTGTTACAACGGATGAGGAAAGTACGCATTCTCCGTCTTTATAATACCACATCTCCTGTCCACTGATACTTACCTCAGCATAGGTATCATCCCAGTCCACATTGCCCTTTTTACGGCAGACTGCCTCATACATATAAATAGGCTCTCTGGTAACACTCTCGCCCTTCTTAATGACCTTGATCAGTTTCTTTGCTTCCTTGGTCTGACTGATCTTCCAGCCATAACTTCCATAGTAAACCTTGATTTTATTTCCATAGCTGTTGGTAAAATCACGGATTGTGGCATAAGTGTCATATTTTGCTGCCAGTTCTTCTATGTAATCTAATACCTTATCATAATCTAGGCTGACTTCCATCTTCTTGTTCACTTTAATCCAGTTATTAATCAACGACTTATCTACAGTCTCCGTTGTATAATCAAAATCATAAGTAACAACAATACCGGTATACTTTGCAATATCTTCTAGTGCCTGTGCCACTTCCTCGCCATCGGCATAAATCGTTGGATTCGTATAACAGTCTGCTTTATCTAAGTCTAAGCTCTTCTGGCTTGTATTCAATGCTTCCTTTACAGCAGCTGTCAGCTTATCTTTATCTACTGTTGTTCCATACACTTCGTCCACGACAACGAACTCATTATCCTCAAGCTTAATCTTCGCATTCACTGGTGCTTCGATGTTATCCTTCTCAAAACAGGAAAGTCCATCAATCACTGTCGCAAGCTTCGTCTCATCATAAGTCACTTCTGGCTGAAGTGTTGTCTTAATATCTTTAAAAAATGCAGTGAACCACAAAAATTCATTCTGTTGATTCAAAGCTTTCTCCACGCTGTCTCCTAATTCTACTGTCATATCAATGTCCGTTGCTAAAATCTCATCTTCCCGATCCTGCCGTTCTACCAGCTTCAGCGTATGCGCATCTAAATCTCCCTCGATTGTCTTCTTCACTTCATCCGCTTTCTGAGTCCCCACATTATGTCCATTAAGCTCTGTTCCACTTAGGAAATGACTGTGGAAATAAAGTACCCCTGCAAAATAAACAAGCAGGATTGCGGCGGCAATAATCAGGACTATCTTAACTTTGTTATTCAATCCTTTTCCTGTCTCTTGTGTGTTTTCCATCACTTATCTGCATCCTCCTATAATCTCAACACATTTGTTCGTTAGCATTCTTCCCTAATTATAAACGATTTTCCTCTAAAAGAAAACCGAATATTGTAATTTTTATGAAATCTTAAGTATTTCGTAAAGGCTTACACTCCTGTCTTCCAACCAAATTCCTTATTTAGAAAAAGAGGGCAGAAAACATGGGCTCTCCCATATCTCTGCTCTCCTCTCCATTTTATAAGAAGTGAAATTACAAACTTCTTATTCCTTTATAATATCCATCAAAGAAAGGTTAATTCTACCCATCTTATCTACTTCAAGTACTTTAACAACAACAAGATCACCAATCTCAACTACGTCTTCCACTTTCTCCACTCTTCTCTTGGAAAGCTTGGAAATATGAATCAGACCATCTTTGTTCGGTGTAAGCTGTACAAAGGCACCAAAGTTCATAATTCTTACGACCTTACCTTCGTAAATTGCACCTGCTTCTATCGGCTCTACAATAGAACGGATAATCTTGATTGCTTTATCGATAGCTGCTTTGTCAATGCCACAAATTGAAACATGACCCTCTTCATCAATATCAATCTTAACACCGGTCTCATCAATAATGCTGTTAATTGTCTTGCCCTGCTTACCGATAATCTCGCTGATCTTGTCTGTATCGACTTTGATCTGCTCAATCTTCGGTGCATATTCTCCAACTTCCGTTCTTGCCTCAGAAATAACTGGATTCATAACCTGGTCAAGAATGTACATTCTTGCTTCCTTGGTTCTGGAAATCGCTTCCTCAATAATCGCTCTTGTCAGACCATGGATTTTAATATCCATCTGAATTGCGGTGATACCATCGCGGGTACCGGCAACCTTAAAGTCCATATCTCCAAAGAAGTCTTCCAGACCCTGGATATCCGTCAATACAAGATAATCATCATCGCTGTCACCTGTCACAAGACCAGTGGAAATACCAGCTACCGGTTTCTTAATTGGCACACCTGCTGCCATCAAAGACAGAGAGGAAGCACAAATACTTGCCTGAGAAGTAGAACCATTCGACTCTAATGTCTCGGATACAGTGCGGATTGCATAAGGGAACTCTGCTTCTGTTGGGAGTACAGGAACTAACGCTCTCTCTGCTAATGCTCCATGACCAATCTCTCTTCGTCCCGGTCCTCTTGAAGGTCTTGTCTCTCCTACGGAATAGGAAGGGAAATTGTAATGGTGCATATATCTCTTAGAAGTCTCTGTTGTGTCCAATCCATCTAAACGCTGTGCCTCAGATAAAGGTGCCAGCGTTGTAATAGTCATAATCTGAGTCTGTCCTCTTGTGAACATTCCTGAACCATGTACTCTTGGAAGAATATCAACTTCTGCAGCTAATGGACGAATCTCTTTGATATCACGTCCGTCCGGTCTCTTATGATCTTTTAAAATCATCTTTCTTACTGTCTTTTTCTGATACTGATAAACAGCCTCATCAATCATAGAAAGCCATTCCTCGTGATCTTCGGCATATCTTTCTTCTAATTTATCCTTAATCTGGCGAATATTCTCTTCCCTGATTTGTTTTACATCCGTAAATACTGCTGTCTCCATATCCTCTGCTGTAATAACAGATGTCATATCTGCCCATAAATCAGCCGGGATTTCATATCTTTCATAGTCATGCTTTTCTTTTCCGCACTCTGCCACAATGGTATCGATGAATTCGATAATCTTCTGATTCATCTCATGTGCTGCAAAAATAGCTTCAATCATCTTATCTTCCGGAATCTCATTTGCTCCTGCTTCAATCATGATGACTTTCTCTCTTGTAGAAGCTACTGTGAGAGCCAGATCAGACAGATTCTTCTCTTCTGTTGTCGGATTGAAAACCAGCTTTCCATCAATCATACCCATCATAGTTGCTGCAATCGGGCCATCAAATGGAATATCTGAAATCGCCGTTGCAATTGAAGAGCCAAGCATTGCTGTCACTTCCGGAGAGCAGTCAGGATCAACAGACATCACTAAGTTGTTCAATGTAACATCATTTCTATAATCCTTTGGAAATAAAGGCCGCATTGGTCTATCAATGACACGGGAAGTAAGAACTGCATGTTCTGTAGCCTTTCCTTCTCTTTTATTAAATCCTCCTGGAATCTTTCCTACAGAATATAATTTCTCTTCATATTCTACACTCAGAGGGAAGAAATCAATTCCATCTCTTGGTTTCTCGGAAGCTGTCGCAGTGGACAGTACAACGGTATCTCCATAGTGCATAAAAGCCGCACCATTTGCCTGAGCAGCAACTCTTCCAACCTCAACGGTAAGGGTTCTGCCAGCCAGTTCCATACTAAACTGTTTCATAAAAAATCTCCTTTAATTGCTTTGTAATACAGTATCTTCTGTATGCCAAGACGCCGAAACCACTGAAAAACCAATTCCCCTTCTGCTGATACAAACAAGTCCAACCCGTCACTCATGCCTCTGCGTCATAAAAATGAGGACTTACATGATAAAGTAAAAAAGGCATCGAAATTTGCTTTTCAGAAGTCTCGGTCTATCGTCTTTCTATGCATACTCTTGCTATTATAGCACTGTCGTCTTTAAAATACCAGACCTTTTTCCAGTATTTTTTCAACGTATTTTCTCAATATATAAGGAAAACATTTTTGCGTACTCTTAAAAATACAAAATCTACTATGAAATAACACTTGCCATAGCTAAGGTTTTGTTATAGAATATGGTTAAAAGCTTGACATACTAAACTGTCGGGCTTCCAGAACCTATTTTATAATATTCAAGGAGGGTAAATGATATGGCATACGTAATTTCTGACGAATGTATCAGCTGTGGAGCTTGTGAAGGAACATGTCCAGCAGGCGCAATCAGCGAAGGAGACGGCAAATTTGAAATCGATGCAGCTACATGCTTAGACTGTGGCGCATGTGCAGATGGATGTCCAGTAGGCGCTATCTC
>JAUNBT010000184.1 GCA_030526985.1 Lachnospiraceae bacterium
AATGACAGAATTACTAATTGTTATAAGCCATTGTTGAAGCTGCAGTTTTATTTGTGCCCAATTGATTTCTATTTTTGAAAGTTGTTCGCCATATGGAATAGTTGACCAATCTAATCTTTTATTCATAATTGCCAACTGATCCATTCCGTCATTGATGGTTGCTATAATAACGCCAATAGCATTCATTAATTCAGGAATGATTAGAAAGGCAATTCCTATAACAATGCCTAGTATCAGTAATAAAGATAACAGAACTGCAAATGGACGACGTATTTTTTGAAGTCTTTTGCCTTTGTTCCTGCTAAAAAGTTTTTTTTCAATAAATTGCATAGGTACATTTAACACAAGAGCAAAAATGGAACCAAGAAACAAAGGAAAGAGTAAATTGAATAACCACAAGAAAGCTTTACCAATGGTATTCATATGTCCGGCTCCTAAATAAATAATAATACAAGCAGTGAAAATACCAACTATCCATCTAGATACAAGTTTTCTATTTTCTTTATTATCAATAAACATAGGCAAACTCCTTCTTATGCATTGTATAGTTGAGTAGATTTTTTGTAATTATTTTACGTTGTAAGCTTCTCCACATACATTATTTATTAACTCTAATACGACATCTCTTCTGATTGGTTCGCCATGATATGAACCTGTAACAGTACATAAATTTTGGCATCCACATAATCCCATTTGATCACGGACAAACTCAGGATCATCTACCATAGATACTAACTTAAGTTTCAGTTCTTTTTCAGGAACACGGATGTTAACAATTCTTGGATAAAAGTTTCCAGATTTGCTGCTTTTCCAGATATCTTCATAGGTTACCTCGGCCAGGGTGTTGACCTGTGTACCATTCTCATGGATGAAAGTTGCAAAGGTATGTCTTCCTTCCGCAAGATAAACGTCCCATAAGGAAATGGCCTCGGTTTTCCTCTGGTTTAAAGTCATTCCTAACCAAAGCCATGATCGTTGAAACATTCCAGGAGCTTTTCCTACAGACTCGGTTTTGGATAAATCAAATCCCCATTGACGATCAAACCACGCGGTAGCATTTTGGATTTCATATGTTTTTCCTTCAATTGTTAATGTTCCAGCAATTGCCATATTAGGGAAAGAGAATTGATAAGAGTCATCGTTTCCAAAATGAAGAAGTCCGGTTGTTCCGTTGTAAAGTACTTGCTCGGTAGGGACAAGTGTAACATCTACTGCTTCTGTAGCTGTTTGTAACTTCAATGTCATTTTCTGGTAATCGCCATCTAAGCTTCCCCAGGAAGAAAATACGTGGAGTCTATCTGCATCAGAACCAAAATCAGGACCTTCTAGTTCTGTAAATGCATTATGCTTGCAAATGTTTTTGCTGCCATTCGTTAAAAGAAACTCTGCCGTAGACATTCTTCCTCCAGATCCAAATTTGATTGATTGCTGATGCCATTCAAATGCTAATTTTTCGCCTTCCGCTTCAAAATTACAGATGACATACCAAGAGTCAAAACTACCATCTTTTTTAGCTGTCATGTCTTCCTTGTAGTTAACTGAAAGTGGGATTCCTAAGTTATTCATTTGATTACGATTCATATTTTTCCTCCAAAAATAATTGACAAAGTGTTTGCTGTTGCTTAAAATTATTCCAAGCGTTACGCTTATTTACTGATTATATTAGCTAGATATCATTAATTCAATGTACAAAAATAGTCAATGTGTTGAATATTGATGAGGGAATTATATATGGGTGCAAAAAAGGAAATTTTTAAAAGATTTTTACAGCAAATCATTCAAAACGTGTCGCAGCAATGGCATTTCAAATTTGCACATGTTTGAATCTGTCAACGAGAAGATAATGGAGGATACTACGACATGGGGACTTATGAGAACGCAAGAAAAGCAACTAGAGAAAAGATAATCAGGGCATTTTGGGAATTATATCAGGAACAGCCCATCAATAAGATAACAGTAAAGCAACTGACGGAAAAGTGTGAGATCCATCGAGGCACTTTTTATATTCATTTTCAAGATATGTATAGTATTTTAAATGAAATAGAAGCAAATCTATTAGAAAATTTGAGGAAAATAGATGAACTGTATCATAACAATTTAGGAAGTCTGGCTATGTATGGTCAGACTCTTTATGATTGTTTTCAGTCAGAAAAAGAGTATTTGCGAGTTCTTGTCCTGAACCGACGCGATCCGTTCTTTTCACAGAAATATCTCGCACATTTAAAAGAACACGTGTTAAATATATGCATAGCAGATAATAGTAAGAATTGCGGAGAGAAAGAGCTTGCGGTATTAGATATAGCGGTATCTTCTATTGTAGACGTACTATTATATAGTATATGTAATTCAACGCTTACCATTGAGGAAATCAATGAATTGATTAGCGGTTTTATTCAGAATGGTTTTTTCGTAACGTTAAGCAATAAATTTGATATAAAAGGGATGAATAATCCATTTAGCAGTGAATTTTGGAAAAAGCAAAACTAACTTCTTTCAATGAGAAAAGGAATGTTCAAAAAGTAAAGATAGAATTCTAATTAAGAAAAATATAATATTTTTTTTATACTTCAGTCATTGTATTTATTCACTTCAAATGCTAGGATAGCAACATTATAAATGAAGGAGGCAGAATAAATATGGGAAAAATAATTGGAATCGATTTAGGAACAACAAATAGTTGTGTAGCAGTAGTGGAAGGAGAAAAAGCAGTTGTTATTCCAAACGCACAGGGTGGAAGAACAACACCGTCTATTGTCGCATATACAGATAAGGGAGATCGTTTGGTAGGCGAAGCAGCAAAAAGGCAAGCTGCAGTAAATGTCAACCAGACGGTCTCTTCTATTAAACGAGAGATGGGAAGTGATTATAGAAAAACACTTAATGGAAAACAGTACTCTCCACAGGAAATTTCTGCAATGATACTCCAAAAGCTCAAAAAGGACGCAGAAGAATATCTTGGAGAAAAAGTCTATGATGCTGTTATTACAGTACCGGCATATTTTAACGATGCACAGCGCCAAGCGACAAAAGATGCTGGTCGGATCGCAGGACTCAACGTGCGAAGAATTATAAATGAACCAACTTCAGCAGCACTGGCATATGGTCTTGATAACGGACAGGCTCAGAAAATCTTAGTGTTTGACCTTGGTGGTGGAACATTTGATGTATCGGTAATTGAAATTGGTGATAATTTGATTGAAGTTCTTGCAACCGCTGGTGATAATCATTTGGGAGGTGATGATTTTGATAATTGTCTAGTGGATTTTATCGTAAAAGATTTTAAACAGAAAACCAGAATTAAATTAGATAAAGATCCAACAGCAATGCAGCGAGTGAAAGAGGAGGCAGAAAAAGCGAAAATCGCGCTTTCATCTACTACATCATATAACATTAATCTTCCATTTCTCACTATGCAAAAGAATGAACCAGCACATCTGGAAATGACAATCACAAGAGCACAATTTGATGATTTGACAAAACATTTAGTTGAGAGAACTTCAGGTCCGGTACATAGTGCAATATCAGATGCAGGATTAACTCCTTCTGATATTCAGAAAGTGGTACTTGTAGGTGGCTCTACACGTATTCCGGCAGTGGCAGATATGGTAAAAAGATTGATGGGAAAGGAACCAAGCAGAGGAATTAATCCGGATGAATGTGTTGCATTAGGTGCAGCCATTCAAGGGGCGAAATTTGGAAACGAACTAATTGTTGGCAGTGCAGCATCTGAGATGATTTTAATGGATGTAACACCATTATCGCTCTCTATAGAAACTGTCGGAGGTGTGGCAAGTCGGCTCATAGAACGAAATGCAACGATTCCATGTCGACATTCACAAATTTTCACCACAGCAGGAAACTTTCAAACATCGGTCGATATCAAAGTTTATCAGGGAGAACGTAAATTCACAAAAGATAATAAATTACTTGGTAATTTTCAATTATCCGGAATTAAAAAAGCACTTGCAGGGCGTCCGCAAATTGAAGTTACATTTGATATTGATGCAAACGGAATAGTTACCGTTTCTGCAAAAGACCTTGGGACAGGAAATGCACAGGAAATCACGATTACAGCAAGTTCTAATTTGTCAGAGGAAGAGATAGAAAGGGCAAGAAGAGAAGCGGAAATATATGAAAAGGCAGATAATGAGAAGCAAGAATTAATAGATATCCGAAACGAGGCTGAACAACTTGTATATAAAGTGGAGAACTTACTGAAAGAAAAGGGCGATAGTTTGGACAAAACGGAGAAAAAACGTATAAAGGGAGATTGTGCTGAGTTAAAGAAACATGTGTTAAAATGCAAGCCAGATACAATAACTGATCAACAGGCAGGATATATACGTACAGCACGTGAAACTTTGGAAGAATCCGCGAAGAACATATTATAAAAAATCTAAAAAATGGAGAAAAATGATGTTTCAGATATTAGTAGTTGAAGATGATTTGGATTTGCAGTATCTGTTCAAGCAAAGTCTGGAGAAAGAAGGTTATGAAGTAATTACTGCAGAAGATGCAGATAGGGCATTGGATGAGTTGGATCATAATAGGGTAGATCTTATTATTTCTGATGTTATGATGCCCGGAATGAATGGATTTGAATTTATAAAAGAAATACGGCTTGCGAAGATGGATATACCGGTGCTGATTATTACTGCAAAAGGAGAACTAAAAGACATACAAAGTGGATTTGAAGTTGGAACAGATGACTATATGGTAAAGCCTATTATTATATCGGAGATGCTTCTTCGGGTAAAAGCACTGCTCAGACGATATAAAAGTGTTAGCGATAGACGCATTCAGATTGGAACTACATTTTTAAACTTTGATGATTTGACAGTCCAAAGTGGTGAGGAGATTCAAATACTGCCTCAAAAAGAATTTCGCCTTTTATATAAACTACTGTCATATCCCGGGCAGATTTATACTAGACAGCAAATATTGGATGATATATGGGGAGACGACGGATATGTAGATTCGCATACACTGGATGTACATGTAAGCAGATTGAGAGAACGATTCAAGAATAATCATGATTTTTCAATTGTTACAATAAGAGGACTTGGATATAAGGTGGATGTAAATGCATAAAAGAAACGTTAGGTTAAAAAGGAAGTTGGCGTTCATTCTGATGACTGTTGTCTTGTTATTTACAACAGCAGTAATGGTGATTTTTCGTATTGTTTCACAGAGTGGTTTTTCTATTGATGAATGGAAAAGCCCCTGGGTTGCAATTTTTTTTATATGCTTGTTATGTATGACATTATCCTCAACAGTGAGCTATTTCTTGATAAAAAAAATATTTGCTCCATTAGAAGAACTAAGTAATGCATCGAAGCAAGTTGCACAAGGTGATTTTACAGTTCAGATTGAGTATAAGGGAGAAGTGGAAGAATTAAAAAGCACAATTGATAATTTCAACCGGATGGTCAATGAATTAAATTCAGTAGAAATTATGCGTAAAGATTTTGTGGCAAATGTTTCCCATGAGTTTAAAACTCCTTTATCAGCAATCACAGGATATGCGACCCTACTCCAAAGCCCACAAATCAGCGAGTCAGAAAAGGAAAACGATATCCAAAGAATTATTTTTAATATCGAAAAGTTAAATGATATGACAGACAATATTTTGCGGTTGTCAAAGCTGGAGAGACAGCAATATATGGAGAAACCTAAAAAATACCGATTGGATGAGCAGATTCGCGAGTCCATTGTCTTGTTAGAACCCAAATGGTCAGCAAAAAAGCAGAATTTTGAATTAGAGTTGCCGGAGATAGAATATTGCGGACAAATGGAATTACTTTTACAGGTTTGGATGAATTTAATAGGAAATGCAATTAAATACTCAGATATAGGTGCTGATATATCAGTTAAGATGTCAGTCGGCACACACAGCGTGAAAGTTAAAATCAGTGACAATGGGATTGGGATGACAGATGAGACAATTCGTCATATGTTCGAGATGTTTTATCAAGGGGATACTTCTAGAAAATCACAGGGAAACGGACTTGGACTGGCACTATGCAAAAAAATAGTGGAATTATGCAATGGAAAAATATACGTGGAAAGTGAATTAGGAGTGGGAACGGTTTTCATTATAAAACTGCCAATGGAAGATTTATCACAATGATTGATGGATCATAATTGAGAATAAGTTGAGGTTTTGCTGTTAGAATGATTCGAAAAAAGTATTTTGAGGAGACAGCTGAAGTATGATAAAAGAAAAGAATAAAAAACAGTATCATCATATTTGGTGGTTTTTAATTTATGGGATGTTCTATCTTCTTTGCTTTTTTATCTTAGAAAATATGGGAGGAGAAATTCATATTATACATTCTAGTCTGGATGAATATATTCCCTTTTGTGAATATTTTGTAATCCCATATGTATTGTGGTTTCTTTACATAGTTGGAACATGGATACATTTTGCGTTTGTAAGTAAAAGTAAGCAAGAGTACCAGCAATTGACCGCAACGTTATGCATTGGAATGACGATATTTCTTATTATTTCTTTTATTTATCCAAATGGACATGAATTAAGACCTGAGTTAAGTGGAAATAGTATATACAAAGAACTATTGAAAATAATCTACTATGTTGATACGCCAACAGATA
>JAUNBT010000185.1 GCA_030526985.1 Lachnospiraceae bacterium
AAACTCTGCCAGTGCAAGACCGACAGAGAAAAAATAAGAAAGGGCTATCAAGCATTAGCATGCGTGATTTGGTTCAAAAATGGAACGGATCTTCTATGTCCGTCCGGAACTCTCTGATGAGAAAAAATCAGAACTGGACATGAAGCTCCGTCTGCTTTCCTACGATTTGAAGTTATCCGTTACTTACTTTCAACAATCATTAGAATTCTCTACAGATATCGGAACATTTCACACGGTATCCGGTACGCTTGCATTTATCAGCCCTGAGAGGAAGCATATGCGTATTGATAACACAGAAATAGATTTCGCAGATATTGTGGAGCTGGATGGAGATTGCTTTGATCCTGTAATAAACATCAATTAACGTGTTATTGTCATCGATTTTGGGAATCATAACACTAAAATGTAGTCGGGATAACATTAGAGATATATCAAATGTTTACTCCCAACACTGTTGCTTTTCTCCCAAATATGGACTATAATTGGGAGAAAGAATATATTGGCTGGGAGAATACAATAATATGAAAAACTTTGATTATAATGAGTTGAAAAATCGAACATGGGATAACGAAATCTTATCTTACGTAGCTAAAATACACGAATATAAAGGGAAACAAGAACTTTATCTCAGACAAAAGCCTGTAGAATTAGATCGTTTGATAGAGATTGCAAAAATACAAAGTACAGAAGCATCCAATCGTATTGAAGGAATTGTTACTACCAATGCCAGATTAAAACAACTTTTTGAAGATAAAACAACTCCCAGAAATAGAGATGAAAAGGAAATCTTAGGATATCGGAATGCACTGAATCTGGTACATGAAAACTATGATTATATTTCCGTAAACTCGAACTATATTCTGCAGTTGCATGGAGAGATGTTAAAACATACTGCTTTTTCTTATGGCGGCAGATTTAAAACAACTCCAAATGAAATTGCGAAAACTTTACCGGACGGAACGAGAGAAGTGATTTTTAAACCTTTAGAACCTTATGAGACACCGGATGCCGTAGCCTCCATATGTGAGCAATATCAGAAGGCAATTGATAGTGAAATTGTGGATCCACTCATTTTAATCCCATGCTTCATATTAGACTTCCTTTGCATCCACCCTTTTAATGCCGGAAACGGCAGAATGAGCCGCTTACTGACTCTTTTGCTACTGTATAAGAGCGGATATATGGTAGGACAATATATCAGTGTTGAAAAAGCAATTGCTGAAACAAAAGAATCTTACTATGATGCATTAGCTATTGCAGATCAGAATTGGAATGAAAATGCCAATGACCCAAAAGAATTCATAAAATATATGCTTGGCATTATTTTGTCCTGTTACCGTGAATTCGAAAAGAGAATAGATATTGCATGGAATGCCGGTGCAAAAAGTACTGCCTATGATATCGTAAAAAAATATGCAACAAACACCATTGGAACTTTTACCAAACAGGATGCTTTAATTGCTTGTCCAAGTCTGGGAAGTTCATCAGTGGAATCCGCTTTAAAGAAGCTGGTAAATGATAAAATAATCACACGTATAGGTGCCGGAAGAAAGACACACTATGTTAGGAATGATTGATTAAAAAAATCTAATCTTCCATCGACAACCCTTCTGCATCTTCTCCGTATATCTCACGTATACGCTGATTAATCCCTTCTCTCATCCTTCTGTCCGTTTCTTTTGAGATCGGTGGAAGATTGTCCATATCAATATCTTTAATGATTTTTTCAGCGTATACCTTTGCCTGTTCAGGAAACTCATTGACTAACCGATCGAAACTAACATCTGCTTCCCAGTCAATAAATTTGTTATACAGATTTTCAAACATTTCCTGTGTCATCGGTACCTGATGATCATAGGCAGCACTTTCCTCTTCTGAAAGTTCGAAGATCACTTTTAGTAATGCCCTTTCTCTTCTTTGACGTATTTTTAATGGTAATGCGTTATATTCATCTAAATTCATTCTCTTTTCCTCACATTTTAGACTTATCAATGATTCCCATATTTTCAAGCACCGACAATGTATCAGTGATACCTGCAAGATATGCAAGATCTGCCTTTCGACTCCACCCGGTTTCTTTGCAGGCAATGAAATCATATATTACCAGTCTTTCTTCTTCTAATTCAAAGCCATCAACACGCCTCTCTATATCCTCTGCATCTTTTAAATCGATTTGCAAAATTTCATCATTTGTCTCTAATGTATGACGTGTATGGCTTCCTAATCTGACAATCTTCTGTATCAATTCTTCCATCGTAATTCCTCTCCTACTCATTAGCTTTTGTGTAATTATACTCCATTGTGGGTATCTCCACAATGTTTATTTTCACAGCATCCTCATATAATAAAATCATCGAAATAAAGGCGGTGATGACCATTACAATAGATTACTCTCCCCTCTGGGAAACAATGAAAAAGAAGGAAATATCTCAATACCAGCTACTCAAGCAAGGTATTGACAATAAAACCTTAGATTCGCTGAAAAAGAATAAGAACATCACGATAATCACATTAAGTAAACTGTGTCGGATTATTGACTGTACACCCAATGATATCGTAACATTTCATTACGAATAACGCTACCAGATCTTTTAAGAATACTGGTAGCGTTTTTTAATTCCATATCTGTTTTTTGTTTGTTCCTTAATCACTAAAAAACAATGATCCCCGCCGGACTTGAACCGAGCATTCCAGCCTTGAAAGGGCTGTGTCCTAACCTTTAGACTAGAGGACCAAAACACTCATACCAGGATTCGAACCTGGATCAATCGGTTCGTAGCCGATCATTCTATCCATTGAACTATACGAGCATATTTGAGCTGATTATCTAAATTCATCAGCTCTTATTCTGTTTTCATTCAAGCACTGATCTGTGCTCTGACATTTCCATCAATGACGATGATAGCGTCCACAGTGACTCCAAGTACAGCTGCTAAAACAACCAGATTATCAATCGTCGGCATTGCTGTCCCATGCTGCCACTTGTAGATTGCCTGCGGTGTTGTAAAGCCGAATATATCCTGCAGATCTCTGACAGTAAGTCCCGCAGTCTTTCTCAGTCTTGTTATATTTCTTCCGGTCGCTACCATGTCGATGGTAGGCATCTGAATCATTTTTCCTCCATTTCTGCTTCCATGCAGACAGAAGAAGATGATTCTCTCTGCCTACTTGGAAGCCTTAAAATTATAAATCGGTTTCATTACATCAATGACATCTACGGATTCCTGAATCACATCAATGATGTCTTCCAGTCTCTTATATGCCATCGGTGCCTCGTCCAATGTATCTTCGTTAATTGAAGTGGTATAAATACCCTTCATTGTCTCTTTGTACTCATCCATACTAAGTTGCTGTTTTGCTTTAGTTCTGGACATAATTCTTCCTGCTCCGTGTGGTGCAGAGTAATTCCATTCAGGATTTCCTTTTCCGACTGCTAAGACACTTCCATCTCGCATATTAATCGGAATCAGAACCTTCTCTCCATCATGAGCTGCTATTGCACCCTTTCTCAAAATCATTTCATCTGTATCAATGTAATTGTGAATGGTATGGAATGCATCACTTCCGGTCATACCTGTTCTTTCCAGAATGATTTCTGCCATCTTTTCTCTGCTTCGTCTGGCAAATGCCTGACAGATCTCAACATCTGCAAGATAATCATCAAGATATTTCCCACTTAAGAAACACAGATCTTCCGGCATACTGGTCTCTGACTCATAAACCTGCCAATGAAGCTGTTTTAAAGCCTCTTGTATCTCAGACTTTCGTCCCTGTTCCTTGTAAGTTCTGATAATCTCATCACGTTTTTCAAGGTAATCTCCATATCCTCTGCTAAGGTTAACAGCCAGATTCTGATAAAATTCGGCAACCTGTTTTCCAAGATTTCTTGATCCGGAATGTATAATCAGGTATTTGGTGCCGTCCGATGCTTCATCAATTTCAATAAAATGATTTCCTCCACCAAGTGTCCCAAGTGATCTTTCCAACCGTTTTGTATCCCTTAACTCTCTATAGCAGCGAAGACCAGTTAAATCAAATCGTTCCTGACGACCTTCCCATACATTCATACCGGATGGAACAAAATGCGATGCTTCGTCAACCTTCTCATAATCAATATCAATCTTCCCAAGATTTACTGTGTACATACCACAACCGATATCTACTCCGACGACATTCGGTACTGCCTTATCTGTAATGGTCATTGTAGTACCTATGGTACAGCCTTTCCCGGCATGGACATCCGGCATGATTCGGATTCTGGATCCTTCGGTCATTGCATAATCACACATACGTCTAATCTGATCTATTGCCTCATTCTCTACTACTCTTGCATAACAGATAGCAGTATTTACTTTTCCTTTGATTTCTAACTTATCCATAATATAATTTCCTTTCTTCCTTAATACATTGGACAATGCCCCGTGGGAGACTCGAACTCCCAACCTTCTGATTAAAAGTCAGATGCTCTGCCAGTTGAGCTAACGGAGCGTATTAATTCCCGAAAAATAAAATACCGCCTACCATGTGCTTCCACACAAGATAAGCGGTTCAAAATCTATGTATCCGGTTGTCTCTGCCCATCTACTACGTCAGGCTCACATCCTTCATCACAGTATTTCTATCAAGCTTATTCTTATCTGAACGCACAAAATCACAGCCCCACTCTTCATTACGGTCGAGTGCTGCACGTTTTATACTTTCCCGATAAAAACTAATTGCAAGAATAACTGTAAACATCTTTTTTCCTTTCCCAAATCCATCTTTTTGGATCCGCCTTTCTCTCTTATGCTTCTTACTCTACCACACAATTATTTGTCTAGCAATATACCCGTGGTATAATTTATCGTGTTTTTTTATTGGTTAACCATCTTTGCTATTTCATCACACACACTTGGATAATCCGTATATCCCATCAAAAGCATTTTGTTCTTAAGTTCTTCTAGTGCATCTTCGAATTTTTCAATATCTCTCTTTCGAACCTTACAAAAGACAATGCAATATTGTGAATCTTTTTTAGTCATTTCTTTCTTGAATATTACTTGAATCTTCCTTTGCATAAACAAAGAATCTGCAAGAAACGATTGATGATCCACATAAGCGTATGGTACTCTAAACAATGAAAAATCCTGCATTTTCCAAAAGTTCTTTTCCATGAAATCTTCCTCTTCTATACCCTTGCAATAAAAACAACAGGCTTGATACCTCACTTTTCTTTTAGTGCCGTCATAACCATTTCTATGAATGATTTTTCAAACCGTTCATCATCCTCTCTCGTTCTCTTAGACGGACCTTTCTGATGATGTTTCTTGTTACTTCGACGGACTTTTTTTGCCACATGTCGCTCCATAAGCATCTGATCGATATTATTGTCTGTATACCATTTACCGCTTTGATGGATTGAATATGCGCCTTTCCCCAAAGCCATAACCGCAACTCCATAATCCTGTGTTACTACGATATCGCCTTTGTTACACATACCAATCAGAGCAAAATCAACAGCATCTGCTCCGGCTCCCACTATTTTCACTTCTGAATAATCGGTATTCATCACGTGATTTGTATCACACAAAAGGACGACCGGAACTTGATGTTCCTTTGCTATCTTTTCTACTATTCTAACTACCGGACACGCATCGGCATCTACTAATATTTTTACAGACATATTCACATTCCTTCCTGTGACACTTGCGCCACATACATTCGTGTATTCTATGGATTACACATTCCACATGGATCATACCCCTGCTCAATCAATGCCTCTCTGATGCCGGTGAATTCCTGTTTATTCTCTTCTTTCATCTGTTTAACGCCACGGCAATCCGGATAATGGAATTTACCTGAATTCGTATTGATGATATATGTAGTACCTGTAGATTCTGTACTTTCGACCGCGGGCATGGTAACCTCTTCTGTGCTTTTCGTCACAGGCGTCTCCTCATAACTATCTCCGGTTGCATAATCTATTACAATCCCCGGCTGCACATTATAAACAAATACGCAGAACTTGATTCCATTATCTTCCACAGACTGTGCTTCCATCAGTACTCCGGTACAAAGCAGATTCTCTCCGGCATACATAGGTGTAACCCGATATAACACATGATTATCCGGATGGTTGTCCATATACTCTGCCACATCTGTCTCAAACGGCAGTATACCTGTTACATTAAAGTAGCGTGTTCCGGTTGTCAGATTCTTTACATTTGCATTCTCGCCAGCCAGACAATATGCGATTAAATGACATCTGTTATAAAGATAATTCCCGTCTATGCCAGAATATTTTTCTGTATGCCAACCAGCAGGTTTAATCTGCCCGATCGCACCTCTTTCTTCTGTAGGTATCAGTTCTTTACATATATTCGCATAAGCAACTCTGCACCGACCCAAAGAGTCCAGATCACTATAGTTTTCAAACGCATCTGTCCTTGTTAGATCTTCACTTGTAAAAAGCGGCACGTTATTATTAATTACAGTATATGGGCTTCCAGTATAGGATGGGATAGAATCC
>JAUNBT010000186.1:0-5047 GCA_030526985.1 Lachnospiraceae bacterium
CACACCTTCTCTGGTATCCTTAAGAACAATTCCCATGGACAAAAGCTGATCTCTGATCTCATCGGCACGTTTAAAATCTTTTGCTTTTCTTGCAGCCTGACGTTCCTCAATCAATGCCTCAATATCTGCATCAAGAACCTCTTCCTCTTTTTCTGTTATGATTCCCAATACGTCACAGAGTTCTTTGATGGTCTTTAAAAGTTCAACAGCATATTCTTTTGAACCATCTTTTACGGTTGTATTTGCAAGTTTTACAATCTCAAAGATAGCAGAAATTGCATCTGCCGTATTTAAATCATCTTCCATTGCAACTTCATATTTTTGAACGAGTGCCTGCAATTTTTTCATATTTTCTTCATCAGATGCTTTTTTCTCATCCTCTAAATGATCTATCTCTGTTTTAATAGAATCAACTGCCGTAAGAATACGCTCCAAGCTGTTTTTGGAAGCTTCTACCAAAGTGTCACTGAAGTTTAACGGACTTCTGTAGTGGGCACTCAGCATAAAAAACCGGATGACCTGCAGTGGATATTTTTCACTGATTTCTCTCACTGTAAAGAAATTACCGGCTGATTTTGACATCTTCTTATTATCAATATTTAAAAATGCATTATGCATCCAGTAATTGGCAAATGTTGTGCCGTTACAGCACTCACTCTGGGCGATTTCATTCTCGTGATGAGGGAATACTAAGTCTTCGCCACCGGCATGAATATCTAAAGTATCACCAACATATTTCTTGGACATAACAGAACACTCAATATGCCAGCCCGGTCTTCCATCCCCCCACGGTGACGGCCAGGACGGTTCTCCTTCTTTCTTCGGTTTCCAGAGAACGAAATCCATCGGATCATCTTTTTCGTCACTGACGGCAATTCGGATACCGGCTGATAAATCATCTAAGTTCTTCTTGGAAAGCTTTCCGTATCCTTCACATTTTCTTGTACGGAAATAAACAGTTCCATTCTTTTCATAGGCGTATCCTTTTTCAATCAGCTGGCTAATCATGCTGATCATTCCCTCAATTTCCTCTGTCGCCTTTGGATGATGGGTTGCCGGTTTGACGTTCATTCCCTCCATGTCCTTCTTACATTCTGCTATATAGCGCTCAGAAATCTCATGGCAGGGAAGTCCCTCTTCATTGGCTTTCTTTATAATCTTATCATCTACATCGGTAAAGTTGGATACATAATTCACTTCATATCCTTTGTATTCAAAATATCTTCTTAAGGTATCGAATACGATCATTGGTCTGGCATTTCCAATATGAATAAAATTATATACGGTCGGTCCACATACATAGATTCCGACTTTACCAGGGGTAATCGGTACGAATTCTTCTTTCTTTTTTGTCAGGGTATTATATATCTTCATTCCTGTTCCTCCTGTTGATTTTCTCTCACAACGGAAAAAAACTCCGTTTCAAAAGAAACGAAGTTTGTCTCCTCTTTCCTGTCTATTCAAAAGACTCTGTCGCTTCCTCTTCGTCTTCCTCAATCTCGTCTTCCGGCATAATTTTTATCTTGCCGTCATAAAGCTCTTCCACAGCAATGGACAAAGGTTTCTGGCCATAGTCTTTTACAAGGGCCTCGTCTCCTCCAATCAACTGTCTTGCTCTTTTTGCTGTGGCGATTACGATGGAATAGCGGCTGTTTACTACCGGTTCTTCCCCCTCCTCCACATCGCTGTTTACCTTTTTCATAATCTCTGTATAAGATGGATGTAACATGCTGTATCTCCTTTCTACATGGTCTTTAATTCATTCTGCATTTCTATGATATCATCGGTCCAAAACCGAATATCCTGCCTTTTTGCGGTTACAATTGCGTGTATCTGATCTACGCACTGTTCTAATCTGCCGTCCTGATTGATGACGAAATATTCGTAATTTGAAATAGACAGGGCCTCTTCCTTTGCCCGGTTCATCCGCTTTGCAATCACTTCCGGCTCCTCGGTTCCTCTGCCTGTCAATCGGTCTTTTAACTCTTTTGCACTGACAGCTGAGATAAAAATCAAAATTGCATCCTTGTACTGTTCTTTGATCTGCAGTGCGCCGTCCACTTCGATTTCTAAGATAACATTATGCCCAAGGGCCAGTTCCTGCTCAACGTAAGCTCTCGGCGTTCCATAATAATTCTCCACATACTGGGCATATTCAATAAAACCATTATAATCAATTAAATTCCGGAATTCTTCCACTGTTTTAAAATAGTACTCTCTGCCGTCCACTTCCCCATCTCTTGGTGCGCGGGTCGTTGCTGAAACAGACAGACTGTATCCATATTTTTCTACCAGTTTTTTTGCCGCTGTGCCCTTGCCAACGCCGGAAAATCCGGAAATAACAATTAACATTCCCTGTTTATTCATCTTCGTCACCCTTACTGCTCATAATCTCTTTTCCCTGACAGCGGTTTAAGATTGTCTCCGGCTGCAATGCCGAAAGCACCACATGCCCACTTTCCATTACAAGAACTGCCCTCGTCTTTCTGCCGCAGGTGGCATCCACTGCCCGTCCTTCATCTTTTGCCGACTGAACCATTCTTTTGATTGGAGCTGCCTCCGGACTGACAATCGAAATCACCTTATCTCCATTGACACTATTTCCATATCCTACATTCATAAAACGCAACATACGAACTGCTCCTCTATTCAATATTTTGAATCTGTTCTCTGACTCTCTCAATCTCTGTCTTTAAATCAATCGCTACATTGGAAATCTCCAAATCATTCGCCTTGGAAAGAATCGTATTGGCCTCCCGGTTCATCTCCTGGGCTATAAAATCTAACTTTCTGCCTACACTTTCCCCCTCTAAAAGAGTCTGTCTCATATGTTCCATATGACTTCTTAAACGTACCGTCTCCTCATCTACACAAATCTTATCTGCATAGAGAGTCACCTCTGTGGCAATCCGGCCTTCGTCGATGCCTGCACCATTCAAAAGTTCATTCACTTTATCATAAATCTTCTGATGATAATCTGCCACCATATCCGGATAACGCTTCTCGACCTTCTCGACCATAACTGCCATCTTATCTAACTTATCGAGAAGATCCATTCTTAACGCTTCGCCTTCCTGCTTACGGGCCTTTACAAACTGTTCACATGCCTCTTTTACCACTTCTTCCAGGGCTTTCCATAGCTCTTCCTCGTCCATTGTCTGCTCTTCTAATGTAAGAACCTCTGGATAACGGGAAAGACGGGCTGCATTCACTCCGGTCTCTAATCCGAAAGTTTCGCTCATGCGATTCAAATGGTTTAAGTATTCTCTTGCAATTTCTTCATTATATCTTACGCAGAGATTATTCTCTCTATAGTCCTCGTAAGTAATAAAAACATCAATCTTTCCTCTGCTGATAAACTTTTTCATCAGATTACGGATGGATGCCTCAAAAAATCCCAGTTTCTTCGGCATGCGGATGTTAATATCACAATATCTGTGATTTACCGCTTTCATTTCTACTATTATTTTTCTTTCTTTCGTCGCAGCTTCACTGCGGCCAAAGCCTGTCATGCTCTTTATCACAATGCCTACCTCTGTTTTTTATTTGAAAACCCTCTGGGTATCTAACTAATTATATAGGATTCTTTTTCCCACGTCAATATTTTCTCTGGGAAAGATCATAATTTAATAATTCCAGATAATGTACCGGCACCGGTGCTCTATCCGGAAGAATATAGGACAAATCAAGCTCCTTGTATTTAAAATGTTTCGGTCCCCCCTGCTCCATTCTATCCCAGAATTTTTTCAAATGACGGAAAGGAAGATAATAAAATACATCCCTTCCGGTAAAATGAATCAGCAAAAAAGCCACTCCATCCTGCTCCTCAAAATGTTCCATAAAGTCCACCTGATGGGAATGCACATTTGCTAAAGGGAAGGAATCTGTGGCACACTCTTTTGCGTCAAAACACACCGGAATCCCCTGTACCGCCCCGATATAATCCACTGTACTTTTCTGTTCAAAGTACGCCAGAGTAATATGCCTGTTTTCCTTATCAATCCGGATTGGTTTGATGGGAGTTGGGATTTTTTGAATCAGTGCTAATTTTTTTGTCCGGTATTTCTCATTTGTCAAATTAATCAATTCTTCTAATGCCGAGCCTCGAAGCCCTCTCGTACCCCATGTTGTCATCTGTATTTACGCCTCTTTCTCTGAAAAAATCATCCTGCGGATTTTTTTAAACTGCTCCGGCTCTGGCGCCTTAAATTTCCGGCAGGACAGTTCACGAAAAGAATCAGAAAGGTCCCAAAAGCCATCAGAAAGGTCCGGAAAAATCAAAATCTCACTGTGCAAAAGCTGATGTCTTAGTCCTGCTTTCTTTTTCCAGTAAAGGTTTTCTTTATGATTTCCATACTTTTCATCTCCTAAAACAGGATACCCCAGATAAGATAAATGAGCCCGGATCTGATGGGGCTTTCCCGTGAGAAGCTCCACTTTTAAAAGAGTATATCCATTTTCTGAAAGAACAGGCTCATAGGCTGTCTCAATATAAGAATCACTTTCCCTTTTTCTTGTGCTGTGAATAGTCACCTGATTCGTCCTGGGATTCTTGGAAAGATAAGCCTTTTTTTGTATTGGACTTTTCATCTCTCCTTTTACAATCGTGCTGTAATATTTTTTTAAATTTCTGCTGGAAAACAGCTCTGATAAAAACTGAAGACCAGAGACAGTAATACCGGCCCCGATTAGTCCAGTCGTATTCCGGTCAAGGCGATTGCACACAGAGGGCTTGCAAAGTCTCAACTGTTCTTTCGTAAGAATTCCTTTCTCCAGACAGTAATCAATCAACTGCTCATTAATGGAAATATCATTCTTAGAAGCTTTCTGACTTAAGATTCCCGCCGGTTTGTTCATAAGAATTACATCCTTATTTTCAAATAAAATCTCCGGAAATACTTTCCCCACCCCGCTCGGATTCTCCTTGCCATTGTCCTTTGCCTCATCTATAGATTTTTGGAATTTATCTACTGTTTCCTCTGCAAGATACAGGGTGATTTTATCGTCCTTTTTCACCTTTTCCCGGCCGGAGGCTTTCTTGTCATTT
>JAUNBT010000186.1:5057-6446 GCA_030526985.1 Lachnospiraceae bacterium
TTCCGATCCGTCCGCTTTTTTCCCATTTAAGGTAATATTTTTCTTTCGCAGCATTTTATAGAGAAAGGAAGAAGGTGCCTGGTCTAAGTATTTTTCTAAAATTTTATAGAGCTGCTGCCCCTCTTCTTTTTCTGTTATATAAATCTCTTTCATGGCCTTTTCTCCCGTCCTTTTTACATCTCGTAAACGAAAATCGTCTCGACTACCCGGCTGGCTTCCTCCGGATTGGTAATACGAAAGTCTGTGTCTGCTGCCTTTTTGTAGAAATCTTCCTCTTTCATCGTCATATTAAAATGCACCCGATGGCTGTTATTCTTTAATAGATTGGAAAAATAAGTTTTTGCCTCATTATAATCCTGCTTTTTTTCTCCATCCGGATAATAGGCAAAGACTTCTTTATCCGAAATAACAACACAGGGAAAATGCCGGACCTTTTCCATGGAAGATAAAGCCAGATCCCATAAAATCTGATTCTCTTTTATTTGATCTTCTTTCAGTCTGTTTTCGATTTCCTGTTTTTTTTGTATCGAAAGTGGTGTAAACGGTGCAATGACCAAAAGCCCTGACATCACTTTCGCAATGGGAAGAGAAAACAAAATTCCAATTACTGTAAATATCGTTTTCATTGTGTGATACCGATAATATCCAAAACCTATCATACATGCCATTCCTGCCGCGAGTAGAATGCAAAGAATAATTTTTTCTCTTTTTATTTTTGCCAAATAGCCGTAATCGCCTTTTTCTAATTTCATAAACCTGTCCTCTGTCTTCCTGCTGTCCTGTAACGGAATCAATCTTATCCATCATCCTATCTGCTCAGAGCCAAACTCGAACAGTTACAAACCATCAGGACATGAATTTTAATATCATATTGTGTGGTACTATTTTACACAAAAGTTCAAAAAGCTTCATCAAAATGCCATATACGGACTTTTCTTTTCCTTTTCTTGCATCATTTAATGCTTTCTTTACGACCTTGTCCGGTTTCGCCATAACAAGCATTTTGATTCGTTTTAATTTTTTCTCAGTGTCCTCCTGAGCGATATCAAAAAAGGCAGTTTTTACCGGTCCCGGGCACACTGCTGTCACTGTAATCTCTCTGTCTTTTAATTCCCTTTTTAGAGCCCTTGAAAAACTGAGTACGAAAGATTTAGAAGCGGCATATACAGTGAAATAGGGCTGAGGGACAAAGGCAGCACTTGAAGCTAACTGGATTATCTGTCCCCGGTTTCTTATATAGGGAAGAGTCAGATAAGTGACGTCGGTAAGTGCCTGACAGTTTAATTTCACCATGCCCCGATTGTGTTCATACCCAATCTCTTCCACGCTGCCAATCTTGCCATATCCGGCACAATTGACAAGCATGCACACCTCGGGCGTTCTCTCTTC
>JAUNBT010000187.1 GCA_030526985.1 Lachnospiraceae bacterium
CTCTGTTTCTCCTGAGCGATGGGATATAATCGTTTTGTATCCTGCCCGTTTTGCCATCTCCACTGCCCGGATTGTCTCTGTTACTGTGCCAATCTGATTCATTTTCACTAAAATTGCATTGCCAATTCCGTCTTCGATTCCTTTTTTCAGCCGTTTTGTATTGGTGACAAATAAATCATCCCCTACTAACTGAATCTTATTGCCTAAACGATAGGTAAGTACCTTCCAACCTTTCATATCTTCCTCATTGAGACCGTCTTCAATGGAATAGATAGGAAACTGGGATACAAGTTCTTCATAGTACTGAACCATCTCTTCTGCATTCCGATATATCTCTTTCCCCATCATTTTACTTTCTCCGGGAAAATAATAGCGATCCTTCGTCTCATCATATAGTTCAGAGGCTGCCGCATCGATGGCAATTTTTATATCCTCGTCTGGTCTGTAGCCAGCTTTTTCAATTGCCTCCATTATAATAGTAAGAACTGCTTTTGAATCGGGAAGATCCGGTGCAAATCCACCTTCGTCTCCGACTCCAGTGGAAAGGCCTTTTTCAGAGAGAACTTTTTTCAGGGTATGGTAGATTTCTACTGACATCTGGATTTTCTCTTTCATAGTGTCTGCACCCACCGGTGCAATCATAAACTCCTGCAAATCCACAGTATTCGCAGCATGGCAGCCTCCATTTAAAATGTTCATCATGGGAAGCGGCATTTCATAAGCTCCGGCACCGCCTAAATAACGATAAAGAGGTAGTTTAAGTCCTGATGCAGCTGCCTTCGCCACGGCCATGGATACGCTCAAAATGGCATTGGCACCGTATTTTCCTTTATTGTCTGTGCCATCAGCCGTGATCATTAACTCATCGATTTCTATTTGTTCTAAAGCATTTCTTCCAATCAGACGGTCAGCAATCCGGGTATTTACATTTGCAACCGCTTTTTCTACTCCCTTTCCCATATATCGCTTTTCGCCATCCCTAAGCTCCACTGCCTCAAATCGTCCAGTCGACGCGCCGGAGGGAACCATGGCGCAGCCCTTCACCTCATTTTTTAGTGTCACTTCCGCCATCAGGGTTGGATTGCCTCTGGAATCTAATACCTCTAAAGCATGTACATCTGTTATTTCGAACTGTTTTCGCATCATAAATTCTCCTCCATTCCGGGCAGGTTTTCTGCACCTTTTGTACAATAATGACGTGATGATGAAAGATTTCCTTCTTTCACCTTCCGGTTCTTATTTCCCATTATTTGCACATGGGGAGAATTCTATGCATGTTATTTGTGGATTTATCGCTATTTACAGTCAACTGGATTTTATTCCAACCTAAATCAAAAAATAAAAACTTGCTTAATAAGGTTAAAACTCATACCGCCGCACTTCGCAGTTCTTCACCCCAAAGCCTGCGAATTCTTCGTTTGACATCTCTCTGAAATAAGACTCTACCACTCTGGCAATCCCGTTATGGGCTACTAGAAGATAGGTCTTTGTATCAGATTCTTTCTTAATATCATCTAATAGGTTATAGATTCTCTGTGCCAGATGGAGCATGGATTCTCCTCCATCATACCTTTCTGCAAAATGAGTTTTTGCCTGCTGAAATTCGGCTCCGTTTCTCTCTGTAGATTCATAGCGGCCGAAATTCTGTTCCTTTAAACGTTCCTCTGCCCTCGCAGGAATCCCAGTGATTTTTGAAATATAATCCGCCGTCTTCGCCGCTCTCATCAACGGAGAATAGAGGATCTCATCAATCTTTAATCCCTGTTTTACAATTTCTTTTCCCGTTTCCTGTGCCTGTTTGTGTCCTAAATCGGTCAGATCGATATCTGTCGCACCACAGATCTTATTCTCCACATTCCAGATAGTCTGTCCGTGTCTTACAAAATAAAAATGTCCCATCATCGTATCCTCCTGTTTTTACAATAATCATCATAGTTATATAAAAGAAAAAGCCCCAGATACTCTGCATCGAGTATTCTGAGACCCTTATTCGTAAGCAGGGGTGGAGGGATTCGAACCCCCGTCTGCGGTTTTGGAGACCGATATTCTACCATTGAACTACACCCCTATAGTGTATTCGGCTTTTTTGCCGTTCAACAGTATTCATTATACCTAAGTGCCCCTCTTCTGTCAAGAACTTTTTTTAATTTTATTAAAAATATATTTTTTTTGTGCTTCTAAGACATTTTAAAGAAATCGTTCGTAAATCTTTTGTACCATTTACCCCTGACTTTTCATACTAGTTAGATGAAGTCGGAAAATATGGTCTTAACACATTTGCCACATTACTGATTGGCATAGTCTGCAGCCACACATGTCCAGGTCCTGTGATTTCTGTATTAAAGAGTCCTTCTCCCCCGAACAAAGCATTCTTCACACCGGGAACAGAAACAATCTCCATATTACAGCTGGCGCTCATCGCAGCTAAATGTCCAGTATCCACCACAATCTTCTGACCCGGCTGCAGTTCGTATTCCACAACATATCCGTCAAATTCTGCAAATAGAATGCCATATCCAGAAAATCTCTGCATGATAAATCCCTCGCCGCCAAAGAATCCTTTTCCCAGTTTCTTATGGAAAAAGACGGAATAGTCTACACTTGATTCCGCTGCAAGAAATGCACTCTTCTGGGCAATGATTTCTTCACCAGGACCGATTGTGAATGCACGAATTGCACCTGGAAAACTAGAGGCAAATGCATTTCCACCCATCGCTGTATAGCGGTTCTGAAACAAATTCTCACCAGACACCATCCGTCCAAATACTTTTCCAATTCCCCCATTTGAAGTTGTCTCCATCTTCATATTCGGTGACATCCATGCCATACCACCACCTTCTGTTATCATCTGCTCTCCGCTTTCTAAAGAACACACAACAACTGGGAGTGTCTCCCCTTTGATTTCATATTTCATACTATACCCCTTTCCGCCAATGACCGGCTATCGAATCAAACGTCTGATTTCCTCTACATATAAAATAAAGTGCCTGTCAATCCAGACACTTTTTCATGGAGACGGTGGGACTTGAACCCATGACCTTCTGACTGCCAGTCAGACGCTCTCCCAACTGAGCTACGCCCCCAAACCTGACTCCATTATAATAAATAATTCCCTTTAAATCAACCTTTTTTAGTATATTCGTTCAAAATCCTTTTTTCATATATTTGCTCAAATCCTCATTCACATATGTTTTCACTTTATCTATCAAATCTGTACATTTATTTTTGGAAAGACCGGATTCCATACCAACTTTTAGAAGGTCACTTTCTCCCGGATTGGCACCATTACCGGCTACAGATGTTGTATGTTCCCCATAATAGGTAGAACTATAGGTCATATCATAAGCAGGGCTTAGCATCCACCGAACTGATTCATCATCATATAAATAGGCAAAATTCTTAGCATGGTCATCTCTGTTGTGCGCAAACACATTAAAACACATTCTTAAAAACATATTCTCCATATCTTTTTTATCATCCTTAGTAAGAATTTTCGTCAATTTCATCACATCGCGATAATCCAGACATGGCTGTCTAAAATCCGCTTCCAAAAGAGCTGCCGCTGTACACATGTGTATCTTTTTCTCTTCTTCTTTGCCAGCGAAAGCAATACGATCAAATCTCTTAACTCCATAGTAGCCACTACATAGTTTAGAGGGAAATAATCTTGTTTCTGGCATATCGATTCCACACTTTTTCGCACAGACGGAATATGCATATTCCATCTCGCCGGCATTTTTCATATCAACATGAGCCGGGAATTTGATCATCCAGGATTGATTCTCTATTCTCGTAAGTATTTTAGGTCTTGCCCCTCCACTTGTTCCGCCCAACTTATATAATTCATCAAGATTTTCACTGTATTGAGCATTTAATATTTTATTACATTCTTCTGCTAACTTATCTAGATGAATGGACTCATAAATCTTTGTATCTGATTTGTCCGGTTCATATGCAAGTGCTCCCATGCCTGACTTTCCAACGAGAGATAATCGATCAAGTACTGTAATTTCATCTATATTCTTACCGTTCTTTTTCAATACTCTATTCAGCAAAAGTTCTCCCCAGGCATCCGGCAGACTGTCTGCAAATACTCCAAATAATCCACCAAAATGTCTTTTTATTGGGACAAATACCTGTTTTTTTAGTGGAAGAGAAAAAGGGCTAATGGAAAATCCTGTCTCTCTCCACTCATCGCTGTACTCAAATGCCGCCATCTGTCCGCCAGTCAACGCAAGTCTTCCGACACATTTCCCTTGATATAATACTTGAATTTGGCTATTTTCTTTCACGGATTACCTCCTCCAGACTCTGATACGGAATCTTTGTAAATAATGCTTTTATTTCGTCAGAACATTGCAAGGCCATTGCAATTCGAGTCAAGGATAGCAGGGATATCTTGCCTGTGGTTTCAAACCTTTTAATCGAGCCATAGCTTACCCCACTAAGTCTTCCTAATTCTTCCTGCGAAATCTTCCGCCTCTTTCTAACATTTCGAATTCTCTTAGCAAGTTCAGCATCTATTTCCTCTGCCGTTTCCCATACATACTCTTCCATCTCTACCTCCCACAATTCAATAAACACTCTGCCAATATTATAAACACGATAACTTTTTTTAAAACCCCTTAACAAGGTTAAAATTAAAACGGATAATATAATATCTATTTTGCCATATTTTAAGCATTTTTTGATAATATATTATCCGTTATTAGTATATCATATTTACTATTACCACACAAGAAAAAACGAAATCAATGCATCCATATTCTCTTCTTTTTATGCCTCTTTAAGGAATGCGAGATAACATTTTCTCGCCTCATAGATATCGGCTTTGCTGGTCACTTCCCATGGAGCGTGCATACTTAAAACAGCTACACCGCTGTCGATTACATTCATGCCATAGAGAGCTGCGATATAAGCAATCGTTCCGCCGCCGCCAAAGTCTACCTTTCCTAATTCTGCTGTCTGAAATGCCACATTATTTTTATCCATGATACTTCTGAGTTTTCCTATGTATTCTGCATTGGCATCGTTTGAACCGGATTTTCCTCTGGCACCGGTATATTTGTTAAATACAATGCCACGTCCGAAATATGCTGCATTTTTCTTTTCAAATGCTTCTGCATACATAGGGTCAAAGGCTGCACTTACATCGGAAGATAACATATCGGAATTGCGAAGAGTTCTTCGAAGTGTCAATTCTGAATACTGTCCCATACAGTTTAAAAGCTCCGCCAAAGTATTTTCAAAGAAACGGGATTCCATTCCGGTAGCACCTACACTTCCAATCTCTTCTTTATCCACTAAAAGGCAGCAGGCCGTTCGTTTTACATCGCCAGCTTCTAACATTGCCAAAAATGATGTATAGGCACACACTCTGTCATCCTGTCCATAGACGGCAATCATGCTGCGGTCTAGTCCACAATCTCTTGCTTTTCCAGCAGGAACCACTTCAATTTCAGCGGAAAGAAAATCTTCCTCTTCGATGTCATATTTTTCTTTTAACAGTTTTAAAATATTAGCTTTTACCGCTTCCTTCTCCTCCTCTTTTGCCGTCTCTAAAAGGGGACGGCTTCCGATGAGAACATCTAAGCTTTCTCCCTCAATCACATCTTTCGCTGTTTTTTCCAGCTGTTTTGAGGATAAATGAATGAGTAAGTCTGTGATATATACAATAGGATCTTCTTCCTCCTCGCCGATTACAACCGGAACCACGGAGCCATCCTTCTTCACAACCACCCCATGAAGAGCAAGAGGAAGAGTCACCCACTGGTATTTTTTTACTCCACCGTAATAATGAGTATCCAAGTAGGCAAGATCCGTATCTTCATATAAAGGGTTCTGCTTTAAATCTAATCTCGGAGAATCGATATGAGCTCCTAAGATATTCATACCGTTTTCCATTGGCTCTGCTCCAATCTGGAACATGGCAAGGGCTTTTTTCATACATACTGCATAAACTTTATCTCCTGTCTTTATCTTCTCCCCAGATTCCATCAATGCTTCTAAGTTCTTATATCCCTTTGCCTCCGCTTCTGCCACAAGACGCTCTACACATTCTCTCTCAGTCTTGCCGGCATCTAAAAAATTCTTATATGCTTTTGCAGTCTGTTGTAAATGAAGTTCTTCCTCCACATTATAGGTTTTCCACGCATTTTTTCGTTCCATCTTATTGTCCTCCGTTCTTTTGTAAAATGTATCTGTCCCGGATCATACCGGAATTGTTGAGAAGGTGGAGAATGGCGTGGTTTATACAGTCGAGGGAAACTCTGGGGACAGCGTGAGAATCAACAGCTATCCGGTTGGGTACTACGAAATCTATGGATACGGAGTTCCAGAGTATTAAAATGAATGCCACCCATTAAGGGTGGCATTTACATATTACGAAGTTAGTGAAACAGGGCATTACACTCGTCAATCAC
>JAUNBT010000188.1 GCA_030526985.1 Lachnospiraceae bacterium
CCGCATTCTTTTGGAGAAAGAGGAGGACTTGAGGGTTGTTTCTTTGGCTGAGCCGGAGAAAAAGCTGCAGATACAGGAAAACGGCTAGAAGCACTTGAATAGGCGGAGCGATTGTTACCGGAAAGGATGGAACCTTCTTCTAAAAGTCCCCAGAGACGCTCGGATTCTGACGACTCATTTTGGGGGGCTACAGACTCCTGGTGGGTCGATTCTCCAATACACTCATTGAACCACTGCTCGATGATGATGGAATTCTTTTCCTGCCAGGCCAGGCCGATGATTGTTAAAAAAGTGGTCCTTCGGTGAAACCCTGTTGTTTCTATGTCTAAAAAAAGGCGGTTTTCCTCAAGGGGAAAAAACCGGTCATTATCGATAGGATATGTATATCGAAAGCATTTCATGGAAAATTTCCTCCATTTCTTTTTGTAATGAATGGCGATATAGTCAGAATAACATAAATAGGGAAAAAAGAAAAGAAGCTGGATTTTTCAAATGGCAGGTTAACAAGTGTTCGATTTTATGATATACTAACTTTAACTAAGGACTTGGAGGAACTTATGCTTGCATATATCAAAGGAACATTGACTGCTGTCACAGATGACGGCATTATTATAGAAAACAATGGAATTGGCTATGATATCAAAACACCGGATCTGTCAGGGCAGCTCCCGGCTGTGGGAAATAGCTGTACAATCTATACCTATCTTTATGTAAGGGAAGATATGGTCTGTCTGTATGGATTTTCATCAAAACAGCAGCTTAAGACATTTAAGCTGCTGATTACTGTTAGTGGAATCGGACCGAAGGCAGCCATGGGGATTTTGTCAACTCTTACTGTCGATGAACTAAATTTTGCTATTTTAAGCGATGACAGCAAGACAATTTCAAAGACTCCGGGAATTGGGCCAAAGGGAGCGAAGCGGCTGATTATCGAGCTGAAGGACAAACTGGATTTAGGTGAGGCCTTTGAAAGTTTTGGTCAGGAGATTGAGATGTCTACAGAGGCTCCAGCGGAGGATGTGATGAGTCTTACGGCACAGGGGTTAGTAAGCTTAGGCTACAGCAACAGCGAGGCTTTAAGGGCAATCAGAGCAGTAAATGATGCAGAGACGATGGACGCAGAGACACTTTTAAGTGAAGCTTTAAAGAAGCTCCTTACATTCTAGAAGGCAGGTAGTAAAAAGCGATGACAGAACGAATCATTACAACAGAATTTACAGAGGAAGATGTTCAGATTGAGGCCGGTCTTCGTCCACAGATGCTTGCCGATTATATTGGTCAACAGAAAGTTAAGGAGAATCTGAAGATATTTATTGAGGCTGCAAAGCAGAGAGAAGAACCTTTAGACCATGTCTTGCTCTACGGCTCGCCGGGGCTTGGCAAGACCACTCTCGCAGGAATCATTGCAAATGAAATGGGAGTTCATTTGAAAGTCACATCCGGTCCGGCGATTGAGAAGCCGGGAGAGATGGCGGCGATTTTGAATAGTATGGCGGAGAATGATGTACTCTTTATTGATGAAATCCATCGTCTCCATCGACAGGTGGAAGAAGTTTTATATCCAGCTATGGAAGATTATGCCATTGATATTATGGTGGGAAAAGGAGCGACGGCCCGTTCCATCCGGTTGAATCTGCCGAAATTTACTCTGGTAGGTGCGACAACCAGAGCAGGCATGCTGACGGCCCCTTTAAGAGACCGCTTCGGTGTGGTGAACCGTTTGGATTTTTATACAGAACAGGAACTTACAACGATTATCATACGTTCCTCAGAGGTTCTTGATGTTAAGATTGAGCCGCGAGGAGCAATCGAACTTGCAAAGAGGAGCAGGGGAACGCCAAGACTTGCCAACCGGCTGCTAAAGAGAGTCCGGGATTTTGCCCAGGTTTCTTATGATGGGGTAATTACGGAGGAAGTAGCAAGAGAGGCACTGAATCGTTTGGAAGTGGATACATTGGGATTAGATGAGACCGACCGCAGACTGATTTTAACTATGATACATACTTTCAGTGGGAAACCGGTAGGCTTAGATACATTGGCAGCAGCAATTGGAGAGGATTCAGGAACAATTGAAGAGGTATACGAGCCTTACCTGATCCAGCATGGTTTGATTCAGAGAACACCGCGGGGACGAATGGTAACGGAGAATGGCTACCGTCATTTTGGTATTCCTTATGAAGCATAGGGAAGGGGGAACTTAAGAGTGGAAGAGCAAAAAAGAAGAATGGAAGTTATTATAGATGGCAAGGTATATACATTAGCAGGTGATGAGTCGGAGGAATATATGCAGCGGATTGCTTCCTATGTGAATAATAAGATACAGGAATTAAAGGAAGTTCCAAGTTATAAGAAGTTGAATAAGGAATTTCAGAGTATTTTATTGGCATTGAATATTTCCGATGATCTTTATAAAACAAAAGAAATACTGAAAGCGTGCCAGGAGGAATTTGATAAAAAAGACAGGGAAATCTATGAGAAGAATCAGGAAATTCTTACGGATAAGATGCAGATGGAGACTTCCGATAAGCTGGTAGATGAATACAGGAATAAGATTAATGAGCTGCAAAAAAGAATTATAGAACTGGAGACAGGAGCGCGATGAAGAAGCCGGAGATTTTAGCACCAGCAGGGTCATATGAAGCAATGGAAGCTGCCATTAAGGCTGGAGCAGATGCGGTATATATGGGCGGCAGTATGTTTGGAGCAAGAGCTTTTGCGGATAACCCAGATGAGAAGGCCTTGGTAGAAGCCATTCATTATACCCATTTTTATGGAAAAAAGCTGTATCTTACGCTGAATACCCTTCTAAAAGAAGAAGAGCTTCCAATGGTCAGGGATTATCTTATGCCCTATTATGAGGCTGGACTTGATGGAATTATTATTCAGGATATGGGCGTGTTTTCTTATGTGAAGGAACATTTTCCCGGGCTTTTTCTTCATGCCAGCACCCAGATGAATATAACGGGAATCGAGGGTGCCAGATTGTTAAAGGAGTTAGGGGCAGTAAGAATTGTCCCGGCAAGAGAATTGTCCTTAGAGGAAATAGCCGCAATAAAAAGAGAAACCGGCCTTGAAATCGAAGTATTTGTCCATGGTGCACTCTGTTACTGTTATTCAGGACGGTGTCTTATGAGCAGTATGTTAGGAGGAAGAAGCGGAAACCGGGGACGGTGTGCCCAGCCCTGCAGACTTCCTTATGAGGCAGCCGGGAAAAAATCCTGCCTGTTGAGTCCGAAAGATTTGTGTTCCATCCGTCTTTTGCCGGATTTAATAAAAGCGGGTATTGATTCTTTTAAAATTGAAGGAAGAATGAAAAATCCACAGTATGTGGCGGTCATTACATCCATTTATAAGAAATACCGGGACCGGTATCTTTCTGCTCTGGACCAGCCATATGAAGTGGAGGAGGAAGACTGGCAGATTCTGTTGGAAGCATATAACAGAGGTGGCTTTACAGACGGATATTTTCATCATCATAATGGACCGTCCATGATGTCTATGGAGCGTCCGAATCACCGGGGGGTATTAGCTGGAACCATTCAGAAGGTTAAGGGAGATCAGATTGTAATAGGCCTTGAGAGAGAAGTTCATAAAGGAGATGTTCTGGAAATAGAAACATCAGCAAAGGAGGATATTGTTCTTACCAGTCCAATTGACTGTACAAAGGAAAATCCCCTTGTTTTAAAAGGCAGAAAACTAAAGCTGATAAAACCGGGACAAACCGTTTTGCGGACCAAAAATCCCTGGCAGGAAGAGAAAATAAGAACACAATTTTTGCTGCCTCAAAAAAAGCGAATCATCAGCGGGAGTGGTACTTTTCTTTTAGGACAACCGGCACGTTTGACACTTTGGACCATAGATCAGGAGGATGGTGAAGCGTATCAGGAGATTGCGGTGGAAGGTCCTGTTGTTTTACAGGCAGAGGGAAGACCTCTTACAAAAGAACAGATAAAAAAGCCGCTGATGCAGACAGGAAATTCCCGTTTTGAGTGGGAAAATCTTCAGATTACAGTAGATGAGAACGTATTTCTTCCCGTAGGAGCAATCAAAAGTCTTAGACGAGAGGGGTTTTTGCAGCTTCAAAAAGGATTGGAAGAAAAAAGCCATCGAAAAAAAACGAATAGGGAAGGCGAGAAAGAAAAGCAAAAGAAAACTGTGATTGCTGAAAATAAATTATCATTTTCCGAAGAACAATTGCCGGAATTTCGTGTGTCAGCTGAGGATAAAGAGACAATCGAGCTTCTTTTAAAAATTCCAGAGGCAAAAAGCCTGTGTATTCCGGTCGAGGAATACGACTGGAAAGAGAGAGAAGAAATCTGCAGGAAAATAAAAGAAGCAGGAAAAAAGATATATTATTCCCTTCCAGCTGTATTTCGTGAGAGAGAACGGCTCTATTATGATACACAATGGGAAGCAATGAACGAAGAAGCACCAGATGGTTTCTTGATTCATACGATAGATGAATTAGCCTGGATTCGTGGTAAAGAAGTGGCAGGACTCAATCTAATTCTTGCTTCTAGTCTATATGGATATAATCAGAGTGCAATCGATGTCTATGATGAACTATTAAAAAAGGAAGAATCCATCTGTTATATGATGCCTTATGAACTGAATCAAAGAGAATTAGCAGAACTTGACTGGGAGAAATGTGAGATGCTGGTATATGGAAGAATGCCACTGATGGTCTCAGCCCAGTGTCTGACAAACAATGTAAAAGGCTGTCAGAAACAAGCTGGTTATTTAAAGATGACGGACCGCTATCGGAAAGATTTCTTTGTTCGAAACCATTGCAGCCATTGTTATAACACAATCTATAATGGGATTCCAGTTTCTTTTCATGGTATGAAGCAGGAAATAGAGCCGTTACGGCCTATGGCATTGCGCTTTCATTTTACTACAGAAACAGAAAAAGAAATGAGACAGATTCTTAAAGTCTTTTTCCAGGAATGGAATGGGGAAAGAACAGACAAAGATGCATACAAAAAAACAGACCTTCCGGGTGACTTTACCAGAGGACATTTTAAACGAGGAATAGAGTAGGTGATATTATGGCAGTCGTGCTATCCGCAATAACAAAATATTTGATTACAACAATGTGCGCCATTTATACCATTTCCTGTCTGGTGGTATTTCGGGCGAAGACAGAGCAAAAAAGAACAATTTTGATTGACAGGCAGCAGTTTTGTATGTTTGCCTTTCATTTTGCTTCCTATTTGATTCTTCTTTTACAGACAAAGAATCTAAAAGTGGCATTATTTTATCTGGTACAATTTATCTTTTTTAAAGCAGCAATCTGGCTTTATGAGCACATATATAAAAATTGTTCTCTTGTGTTGATGAATAATATGTTTTTTTTACTGTCAATCGGGTTCGTTATGATTTCCCGGATTTCTTTTGACAGTGCAATAAAACAATTTGTGATTGCTGTGGGAGCCTATTGTATCTCTCTTATTGTGCCGGTCTTTATGGAAAAGATGAAATGGATTCCGAAGCTTGGATATTTTTATGGAATTGTCGGAATTTTATTTTTGGGGTTAGTATTTGTAGTAGGCTCCACCAAAAACGGATCGACGAACTGGATTATGATTGGCAGCAGTTTTGCTATACAGCCATCTGAATTCGTAAAAATTCTTTTTGTATTTTTCCTGGCAGCAATGTATGCAAAGGCAAGGGACTTAAAGCAGGTTATTATAGTGACCTGTGTTTCTGCGGTACATGTGTTGATTCTTGTAATGGAAAAAGACTTAGGAGGGGCACTTCTCTATTTTATGATGTACATTGTGGTGAGTTATGTGGCCACAGGAAGAGCAGTGTATTTTTTTGGAGGTTTAGTCGGGGGTTCAGCGGCAGGAGGGCTGGCATACCTGTTGTTTTCCCATGTGAGGAACCGGGTTGCTGCCTGGAGAAATCCGTGGGAGATTATAGAGACCTCCGGTTACCAGATCACACAGTCCCTGTTTGCCATTGCGGCAGGCGGCTGGTTTGGAACAGGACTGACCCTTGGAAGACCGACAGATATTCCAGTGGTGGAATCCGATTTTATCTTTGCCGCAATTGCGGAAGAGTTAGGTCTTATTTTTGCAATTCTGTTGATTATTATCTGCCTGTGTGTGTTTATAACCTTTATGAACATTGCCGTGCAGGGCAAAAAATTATTCTATAAACTGGTCGGTATGGGACTGGGCACCTGCTATATTTTTCAGGTCTTTTTAAATATTGGAGGAGTGACAAAATTCATTCCATTGACTGGTGTGACCCTTCCTTTCATCAGCTACGGTGGAAGTTCTGTTGTGAGCAGTTTTTTAATTATCGGCATCATGCAGGGACTATACGGCACAGGCCTGATCCTTGTTATCGTATTCAT
>JAUNBT010000189.1 GCA_030526985.1 Lachnospiraceae bacterium
ATTGGAAGCTTTGCGATATCCTCCGGCATTATTTTTACTGCTTTCATAAGACCACTGTCCCAATTGATTGGAAGCGGTGAAGAACTTTCTAATAACTGCTCTATTCCTGGATTTCTGGCTGGTTCATTCGATTCTTTTATTTCTTCCATCTCTAACGAAGGTTGTGCCTCTGCTTGCTCTGGTTTTGGTTCCGGTTTTGGTTCTTGTTCCGGCTCAATTTGAACCTCCGGCACTAATACGCCTGCTCCTGCTTCTTCTTCCTCCTGTATGACTTCAATTTCTATCTCCTCTTTCCCATTTTTCACATTTTCCTCCGGAAGTTCAATCCCTCCATCAGCGATTTCCCGCTCATCCCAGCAGGTTCCATAAAGCAGACCATCCTCATCATAAAAGACCATCCCGTCTAAATCCCGTAATTCTTTATCTTTCAAAATTTGGTCCTGATTTATCGTCTGTTTGTATTCACAATATCCTCTGGAACATAAGAATTTATCCACAAAAATCCCTTTTTTCTTTTCCTGTTCGTGGAAATAAAAGTACACTTTCAGCTCTTTTTCATCCATCACGTTCAAATCTTTGATTTGAAAAAAAAGACGGAGACCATCAGCCCTTGTCTCTACCCGGACAAAGCCTGTGTTCCCGCCTTTTTGGCCATGATTATATTTATATAAATAAGAAACGATTCTCTGATATTCTGCCATTTTTCCATTTCCCCTTTTTCACATATTCTATGTGGGGAAATTTTTTTTAGAACCTGTAAACTTAAGACTCTTTTAAAAGCAGGTCCGACAACTGGGCAAATTCTTCTAAGGTCAATTTTTCACCGCGAACAGATTCTGACAGACCCATTTTACGGAGTGCATCTGCAATCTGTTCTTTGGAAAGCTCCAATTCTCCCATATTGTGAAGTGCGTTTTGTAATGTTTTCCTCCGCTGATTAAAGGAAGCCCGGATAAGCTGGAATAAAAACCGCTCATTCTTTACCACTACCGGCTGTTCTTCGTGTCTGGTAAGCCGAATAACTGCAGATCCCACCTTAGGTCTTGGCATAAAGCAATTCGGAGGAACATTTGCCACGATGTATGGCAAGGCATAGTATTGAACTGCCAAAGACAGCGCTCCATAATCCTTTGAACCGGGGCCTGTCTGCATCCTCTCAGCCACTTCCTTTTGCACCATTACAGTAATATTATCAATTGGCACATGGCTCTCAAACAGTCCCATAATAATCGGGGTTGTGATGTAGTAGGGAAGATTCGCCACTACCTTAATCGGTTTTCCGCCATTATACTCCTCCACCAAAGCTCCAATATCTACTTTTAAAATGTCCTCATTCAAAAGAGTCACATTATCATATCCGCCTAAGACATCCCCTAAAATCGGAATCAGTTTCTTGTCAATCTCCACCGCGATGACTTTCCCCGCCTCCTCGGCGAGGCGTTTTGTCAGGGTTCCGATTCCCGGTCCAATTTCAAGAACGCAGTCTTCTTTTCCAATTCCTGCTGCTTCTATGATTTTATCCAACACTCTGCCGTCAATCAAAAAATTCTGTCCAAATTTTTTCTGAAAAACAAAATCATATTTTTTAATTATTTCTATTGTGCTCTGTGAAATGTTCTGCTCCATATCGTCTCCTGTCTCACTGAATTTTGTACATCTTTTTGGCATTACTCATTGTCTGGGCAAGCACATCCTCATAGGAAATATTCTTTATTCCTGCAATTTCCTCTACAACATGGGGAAGATAAAAGGAAGAATTTCTCTTCCCCCGATATGGTACCGGAGCAAGATAAGGGCAATCTGTCTCAAGCACAATACGCTCCATCGGAATGTAAGCAACTGCCTCTTTTAACTTTCTGGCATTTTTAAATGTGACAACGCCGCCAACACCAATATAAAATCCCATGTTCAAAAATTCTCTCGCCATCTCTTTTGTATAGGAAAAGCAATGAATCACTCCACCGCAGTCTCCCGCATGGAGACTTCCCAACATATCCGCTGTATCCCTCGCTGCATCCCGGCTGTGAACTACAATGGGAAGCTTTTCAGATTTTGCCAGTGCAACCTGTGCCTCCAAACCTTTTTTTTGAATCTCCTTTGATGGCTCCGGCCAATAATAGTCAAGTCCAATCTCCCCGATTGCCACAATTTTATCCTTCCGGCTCATCTGTCGGAGTTCTTCTATATTCTCATCGTTTACTTCTTCTGCATCGTTTGGATGAATGCCTACTGCACCATAAACAAAAGGATAGGTCTCACAAAGCTTCACCGTATTTTGGGACGTTTCCATATTGGCACCAATATTGGTTACATATTGGATGCCCGCTTCCTGCATTTTCCCGAATAATTCTTCTCTGTCATTGTCAAATGCCTCATCATCATAGTGGGCATGTGTGTCAAATATCATTTCTCTTCATCTCCCTGGTTATCTTGTCAAAGTAATGGAACTTAGGCGTAACTGCCATACGGGAAGTCATATGTTTTCCAGTATCCCTGCGAGTAATGGAAAGGTCTGCAAGCAGTGTTTCTCCGCTCTCTGCCGCTAACTCTTTCTCTAACAGTTGCTCCGGCTGATTTTTCACTCCTGTGTAGCTGATCTGGATTTTGGTACTAATCAGATCTTCGTCCCTATAATCGCCGGCTCCTACAGAAATCAAAATCGGAGTCTCTAAATCTTTTGCGAGCTCTCCTACCTCCGAGAGCAAATCTTCTTCTCCATCTAACATCCAGAAAATATCATCGATCAGAACAATCGGAGTCATCTCTTTTTTCTGTTCAAATACGGTGACAAGATTCTCAATCAAATCAATCATGTTGTCACAATCCATATTTTTCTGCTCTAAAAGGTATAAATGCTCTCCAATCTGCTCCTCATAGTAAGTAAATTCCTTCTTCAACTCTGCGGCATCCGCCTTTGTTTTTCCGTTAATTACTGCGGCGGCGGAACGGGCTTTTTCCCTATCCTGTCCCCTGAGTTCATAAGTCAAACGGGAAATACTTTTTACCATCATGGAATATCTCGAAGAATCTGCCAACAGGTATAATACATCTTTTCCGGTGGAAGCGATATGATCTCCTGCCTGTAAAAGGAAGGCATCTGCACTGATGGATTCATCCGCCTGAACCAAATACACACCGGCCTCTAAGCCTTCTGTCAATAACTGGTCTACCGGCTCAATTCCGGTATGTACCTGTTTTCTTTCCATAGGTGAACTTAAAAATTCTTCAAAATCTCCCATCAAACTCTTCACATTTAACAGAGAGGAGAAAATGTCTTCTGCATCTGCAGCATTGGTATTTCTTGTCGCTTTTCGTCTTTCACGGGGCGGCTTTTCAACCTTGACCGCTTTTGGTGCCTCCACTGACACTTTTGATGGTTTCTCTGGTGCTTTTGGTTCCTCCACTGCTATTTTTGATGATTTCTCTGACACCATTACTATTGGTTCTTCTTCTGGTGCTTCCTCTGCTTCTTCCACAGCTTTATCTCCCCAGGCCTCGTCAATCAGATCATCTAAGTCTTCCTGAACCGGTTCATTATCTACTGCCGGCTGGTTCTGAAGTGCCTCAATTACTTTCGAGGTAAGCTTGACCATATCAATATCTGAGGCTTTTGTTCCACCTTTGATCATCTCCTGGTATTTTTCCATAACAAGACGGTTTAACTCTTCCTCATTCACCTCAAGGTCTGATGTGTCCTCTTTTCCCAAGGCGGCAGCCATTCCTATCTGAATGCTTTCCACAGCCTTTTTCGCTGTCTGGGCGGCTTTTTCTGATCTGGCTTTGGCTCGTTCTTCAATCAACTTGGCTGCTTCTGAGCGAGTCTTCTCACTCTTTTCTTTTTGAGCGGCTTTTGCCTCTTCTCTTGCCTTGGCACGTCTTGCTGCTCTCTCCTCGGCCGCCTTAGCTTCCTCCGGATCCATATTCTGCCGTGCTTTTTCAGCTTTTGCCCGCTCTGCTTCTGCGATTGCCTTCGCTTCTCTTTCTGCTCTGGCCTTTTCCTTGGCCGCTTTTGCCTCCGCCTCAGCTTCTGCCCATTCTCTGGCACGTCTTGCTTCCTGTTCCGCTTCTACTCTGGCCCGCTTCTCCTCCGGTGTTTCCTCCCGCTTTGGTGCACTTCCAGATTCTGAGGTGTTTTGGGCAGCTTCCACAGAATTACTACCATTATTTTGTGCATCCTGCATGGTCTGTTTTTCTGCTTCCGCCCTGGCTTCTTCCTGTTCTTGTTGTACGATACGAGGATCTGGTTCGCCCCGTTTCATCGCCTCCTCGGCTAATCTCGCTTCTAACTCTTCCCGGATTTTTGCCTCTTCTCTTGCTCTCGCCTCTGCTCTTCTCTGAGCCTCATAGGCAAGCTGACTGGCAGAAACACCCTCGCCATCTCCACCTTTTCTTGTGGCAGGAGCCTTTGGAATTCCCTTATATGGCTTCTTGCCTGTTACAGGACGTCCGGAACCTTTCTTCGGCTGAGGCGGTTTGATTCCCTTCCTCTTATATTCCTCTTCTAACCGAATTGCATCCGCTGCAAGTTCTGCTGCCGACTTTGGACGACTCTGCTGTTCTGGCTGTTGTGGCATTGTATTTTCCTCCGGGTCTGTATTAATCTCTCCGCCTGCTCCACTTAGCATCGACTGGAAATTATTAAAAATCATCTTATCTAAGGCAATATTTTCATTGCCCTCTGTAATATTCTTATCTGGTTCCATATGGCGGATGATCTGCTCTGACGGCGTCAGTGCCGCTGCAGGCACATCAGAAGTATCCGAACCGAACAATTTCGGTGCTAACCGAAGTATCGTCCTCCACACATCTGTCACCGTTTCCTGCTCTATCTCTGTACCCTGCTCCTGCATCATCTTAAGGGCCATATTCACCACATCCGACCTGCTCATGGCCGCTTCCGGAGGAACGCCGTTTCTCTGCTGTTCCCGCACGACATCTAAAAGTGCATTGATGATATCTTCCATTTTACCTTCTTCCTCCTGTCCCGAAACGTTTTTGCTCATATAAATCTATTTTATCATCAAAATAGGGCTATTGCAATGGTGGGAGAAATACTTACATCATACACTTTAGTAAATGATATCTTAGCAAATCACCTTTCTCTTTCCATGGACTCTCACCTGCTTTTTATAAAATCCGATTCCATAAAAGAGCATCTCCTGATACCCCTCTTCGACCAGCTCTGCTCCATAATTCTTTTCTTCCATCTGTTTTAGTGCTTTTTCAGTTCTCTTTCAAATGTTTCCACATCTCCAGAAAGCATCCCCTGATACAAGTCCGTCAAATCTTTCGATTCTATCTGTTCTTTAAACCACGTCTCTATTGTATTTTGATAAATATATAGAAGTTCTTTATTCGGCACCGCCATGGTAACATAGCGGTCTACATTTTCCATTCGCATTCCAACCTGCTTTAAATACCCAGTAAAGAACAAGAAATTCCATAAATTATCTTCCGTCTTATAAATATCATCGTAAGTAATATCTTCGTGAACCTTCTTTTCTATTGTTCCGCCATTTACTAACATCTCTATTTCTTCCTGCACTTCGGTGGAAGACCGTTCTATTAAATCTTTTACAATACTATTTGAACTTGTATTGCTCCATGCAGCGATTGGAAATGCCTTTTCATTGGAAATCAAACCATCCACATAATTGATTACACTCCACGGATTGAAAACTTCTGTCTCTCCAAAACAATATCCATCGTACCATTCTTTTATTGTATCCAGCTTATGCTCCAATCCATAGTACCGAAGCATATCCTTGACTTCTTCTACAAATCCATAATACTCGCCATAATCTGTGGATAAAATCGAAATTATCTTTAAGTTATTAAGCCCTGTAAATATGGATTCCTTACTGATTCGAAGGCAGCCTGTAATCACAGAAAACTCCAGATAAGGGTTTGTTTTTAAAGCTGACTCGAACAAAGAGCGGATAAACTTTATCATCTGTTCATAAAATCCCTCATAATAGGCATTTTCCAAAGGAACATCATATTCATCTATTAAAATGATGACCTTTTGTTCATAATATTGATATAAACATTTTGATAAAAAGGCAATTGACTTTGCATAATCAATGTAATCGGCTTTTTGATCTCTGATTTGAATATACTTCTGTTTATTTGCCTCTGTTATCTTTCCACTGTCCAACACTTTATCGTGCCGTTCAAACTCGTTGGCAAGTTCTTCTCTCATACTTTTGTATGCATTCTCCCAGGAATCCTGTTTGGCCGACTTTAAAGTCAATTCCGGTATGGGCTTGTCTACTTTTAGGTCATTCAGGAACAAAAACAGGTCATTCA
>JAUNBT010000190.1 GCA_030526985.1 Lachnospiraceae bacterium
AGCCTTTCAATGGCTTTAGCATATATCTTCGTTATCTTTACAAGGTCATCTGTCAAAATGTACTCATCACACATATGCTCTGTCGCTTCCCTTCCCGGAAACAGCGGACCGAAAGCCACTATATTATCCATTGCACGTGCGTATGTTCCTCCTCCCATTGTAATAGGTTCACTTAAATCTCCCGTTTCTTCCCTATAAACCTCCAGCAAATTTTTCACCAGAAAGCTGTCACGATTAGAAAATACCGGTCTCATGAAGTCAACATTTTCTATTTTAATGCCGTAGCAGGATGATTCCTTTTCAAGTATGCTTAGGATATCTTTGCCATTCAAAGTCACGGGGCATCGTATATCTATGGAAAGAGTTATTTTACTATCATCGGTACTGATTTTGCCTACGTTAAATGTTAAACGTCCCGTGGCTTCATCTGCAAAATCGCATCCTATCTGCTCGCCATGGATGCAATATCCAATTTTATCATGATAAAATTGGATGAATTTAAGCAACTCATCACCGCAGTCGAATGTCTCCTCCATACTTCTTACATACAGTTCTTTCATAACCTTCGATATAGCATTTCTGCCTTCCTCAGGAACACTAGCATGTGCGGCAATGCCCTTTGCCTTTATAACCTTAAAGTTCCCGTCCTTTGTCGCTATATGCGCCTCACAATAGTCAGGAACAGCATTGCTAGCTTCTCCGCCTCTAATAAAGCTTTTGCCCGGAGAATCCATTACCATTACAAAATCCAATTGGAGGATCCCCATTTCACCGTAGACTATCGGAAAATCCGCATCTGGAGTAAATCCTAAATCTGGGTGCTCTTCATGTTCCGTATAATACGCCATATCCTCCCAATCATTCTCCTCGTCCGTTCCGAATATCAGGCGCAATCTTTTATTGAGCTTGGTTCCCGAATCTATTAAGGCTTTGACCGCAAAAATAACAGCAACTGCCGGCCCCTTATCATCTAGAGCGCCTCTTCCATATAGTTTCCCCTCACTGATTTCCCCTCCATAAGGTGGATATGTCCAACCATTACCTTCGGGGACGACATCCAAATGCGCAAGTATGCCTACCATTTTTTCGCCATCTCCAACCTCGGCATATCCAGCATATCCATCGCAATTTTTTGTTTTCATACCTATGGAATCGCATAACTTCAACACATATTTCAATGCCTCCGCTATTCCATGGCCAAAAGGCTCCCCGGGCAGGGCGTTATACTCCTCAGGCTTCTGCCCGTCGTATTTAACACTTTTCAACTTTATAAGGTCACTTATGGCTTTGAACATATACCTTTCATCAATAAATATTTCAGCTTTCATTACAAAAGTCCTCTTTCTGTCCGGTTGAATGAACTTTAGTCTGTTTTACTTTTCTGGCTTTTATCTCCGTGCTCATCTAAAAGTATTTGTTATCATGCCCCTGTGCGCGACATTTAATATAATTGTTATATCCCATTCTGATCATATTTTCCAAAAATGCTACACTTGTTTTAAGGGGCTCTACTATTTGAACTGCTAGACCCATTTCATTAAGCCTTCGCTGTGCCTGTTCTGCCGCAAAAAACATTCCTGTACATCCTAACACCGCAGTAGTAATATTTTTTTTACCTAAACTCATACAAGTTTTTACAATACTTTCAGCTAAATCACTGTTAGGTAAATCCAAAACACCTAAATTTATCGGTATAATCTCGGATATAAAACCTTCTAATCCATAAGCCTTCGCTTTTCTCTCTTCGCATGAAACACCATAACTATCTGTCGTTAGGATTGCTATTCTCTCACTAAGGGAAGATGCCATTTTTATAGTTGACAAATATGCGCCTAGTACTGGTTTGTAGGATATTTCCCGCGCAGCGACAACTGCCGGATCATCGAAGCAATTGATAAAGATACCATCACAATCTTCCAACTGGATTTTTTCCACTAGCTTAAGGATCTCCCCTCCGTTAACTATCCCTTGCATTTCATTTTCTATGGACGGAAAGCCTTCTTTTACTACCTCAAATTCAAATATGGTATCACTATTCAGGAATCTTTCTAAATATGACCTTTCTTCTATTATATTTTTGTCAGAAACATTAACAACAGGCTCGATGATTTTAATTTTCATCTTGCAAACCTCCTATTTTTCCCTAAAGGGAACATAGTCCATATCAAAACCGAAGCTTCTTGGTCCGAACACCTCTAACGCTCTCTTTGTCGTCCATTCCTTAGGTGCAGGCAAAGCAAAAATCACTAGTTCTTGATCCTTTTCATAATATGGATTTGTAACAGGAACACCTTTATCATCTATCACACAGATAAGATCGGGGACAGTGACATCGACCCTTCCATCCAGATATGAGATCAGATGCTCATTTTTAAACCATACTTTATATTCGTGCCCTGAAAACTTTCCTTTACCTGTTATGATAACATCACCGACTGTAAACCCGTCTATGGTATCCCATGAATACTCCTTGACCTTTCCTTTGAACAAGATCCTTCCTCCCGCTATATCTGCGATGGCCTGTGCCGGATCATCGCCATTTTCGTTGGCCAGCCTCAATGCGCGTCCAATATTGAGAGAATATGTAATGGTTCCTGGAATTACAGATTTTTTCAAAACTTGACCAGTAGTCGGGTGATCAGTTACACCCATTATATTTTTACTTACACATGCCATTGATCTAACAAGTGCTTCGGCTCTGAAATCATCGACTACATTATTTAATATTGCAGTATCCCCAAATGGAGTTGCAACTGCCATCGGTGTAATGGGAACATTATTCAAAAAAAATGTGCTATGTTGCAGCTCGGGGACCGAACGTCCAGCTGGATCGGCATCTACAATCGGCTTGCCCAACAAAGAGGCAACGTGAAATGCATCTGCCGTGTTTTCTCCTCCTAACTCTGTAGCAACAACTCCGTAAAAAGACTTTCCAAAATACTCCTCTAATATCTGAAACGACTTCATTGCTTCTGTAACCTCCAACCGAGGAAGACGAGCATATTCAAGCTCTTCTTCCTCCGTAAGCGGCGATATTGATCCGCATACATAGGGAACTGCAACTATTTCATTCTCGGGAATCTCATTCAAGTCTGCCAAAATAAATTTTCTTCCTGCTTTAAAATCTTCTGCGACTATTTCCAACCCTCCTTCCAGAGAACCGCCTCCGCCTGTCCCAAGTACCGTGCATCCATATATTATATCTATCACATCCTGTTGTGTTAGCGCTTTCATCCTTTACCTTCTTTCTTTCTCCTTCATTCATCAATGTTAATAGCATCAAGCGTTGTCGTCTTAGGCTGAGGCAAAACCCTTCTCAAAATCAATGTCGCAATCGCCGCAATTATAACACCGTTGACACTCTCAATTCCAAAAGGAACCAAAATCCCGCCAAGCACCCCTATGGCAAGCGCAACAATCCCGACCCAGTTCACACCTATCGTAGGCGCCCAGTTTTCCGGCTTACCTTTTCCTATTACGAAATAGTCCACCATCATAACGCCCGCAAACGGAGCTATTACTATACCCAAATATGTAAGAAATTCTTCAAAATAATATATAACCTCAAAGGAACCAATAATAGTGCCGATAAGACCGCATATTATCGTGACCTTTACTCTATGTTTGTCATGACATCTCAAGACTTTAATAACTCCCAATCCCGCAGAATAAACATTTGCAGAATTAGCGGGCCAAGTTGAAAGGATAAGGCTGAGAAGTCCCAATACCGGTATACCCAGCCCTATGAAAATATAAGTCAAATCTTCGGTTCCTGCGGCAACAGCAAAAACACCGCCCGCCCATAGCAAGATGACGCCGATAGGCAATATCCCCAAAAACGATGATTTGAATACGTCCATTCTCGTCTTCTGATATCTCGTATAATCCGCTGAAAGCACAGCGCCTACGATAAAGCCGCCTATTACCATATCAATACCGGTAATCATGGTAATGCTCGAATCTGTAGGCACAAAATCTTTAAGTACGTCTATGCCTTCTCCTGAAAGCACTATAAAAAGTCCCACTACAGTGACAACGCACATGATAGGCACGGCCACCGCATTCAATATTTTTAATCCGTTAAATCCTATTGCCGCCGTGGAAAACATTATTATTCCCCATATTATTATGGAAACCTTTACAGAAATATCAATGCCGAAGCATTCTCCCAAAAGTCCCGAAAACGCCGCTCCGCATATATTAGCATTTATTGCAAACCAGCCGATACAGCATATTGCATCGGCAGTTGACACAAGAAACTGACTTCCCCGATCTCCAAACGATTGCGTAGCAACGACTATAGACGGCGTTCCCGTATCGGACCCCATTATTCCCTGTGCCCAGCAAATCGCAATTACAATACCGTATCCTATGATACCAGCTATAACAGTCTCAGTTAGGGTTAATCCTGCAATCATTATACTTCCTGTCCATAAACTCGTGGCTGAAATCATAAAACCTGCCTGGATAAGCATTACTGATATCCAGTGCTGTCGTTCTTCTTTCGGCACAGGGCTAAGTGCCAGTTTTTCTACCGATAAACCTTTATTATCAGACATTTTTCCCTCCTTGTTTTCTCTTTATATTAATTTTCTTGATTTTACAATAATCGCTTATTTTTTTCCTTAGAATTATACAAAAGTTTCTGTATTTTTATTGTGTTTTTTATAAATCTCTTCCATATTTTCGTGATTTAATGTAAACTACTACCGTAACTATTGTAAATTACACAATAAAGGAGGCTGGCGTGGCTGTAACAGTTAGAGATATCCTCAATTTACCATCATTTAAAAATGTTTCTATCCTAGCTGGAGAAGATGGGCTTAACAACATCGTGTCACAAGTATCTATTGCTGACTCTCCAATATCAAACGTCGATTATTTAGTGGCCAAAGAAGGCGATTTTTACCTTTCTGAATTCTATTTTGCCAAAGACAGTGTTGAGGATATGTATTCTTATCTAAATACAATAATAAATACTAAAGGCAGTGGTATATGCCTGCTCGATGAATATATACAAGAACTGCCTCCTGAAATAATTGAGCATTGCAACAATAAGCACCTGCCTGTTTTTCTTATAAGTGTCGATGTCCCTTATGGACTTATGATTAAAGAAATAATGGAGCTGATTATTGCAGATGGGCAGAATATGCTGTTGGAAAAAGAAATTACGTCAATTATAGAAGGAACAATTGATGAAAAAAGCAAATTGCAGATTCTGAATCACCTAAACCCTCATTTCCAAAACAATATTATAACCTTCTACATTTTTTTTAACGGTAATGCAGAATCCACTATTACCGAGGTATGTAATATTTTCAACAGAAATGTACTTTCATCTGGAATATTATATAGAAAAGGTGTCTTAGGTTTGATTACATGCAGCGAATCGGCTCAAGAGCAAATAAATGCAACGACTCAATATTATATCGATAAACTCTCTCATTTTAAAAACATTGCATCGATTGGTATAAGTGATACAGATAATAAGCTGAAGGATGCAGCAAAGGCTATAAAGCAATCCTTGACAGCAGCGGAAATAGGTCTGAGGAATAGTGAGAACGAATCCATCGTTAAATATCATGATTTAGGAATAATTCGCCTTCTGATGCTTTTATCTGGACAGCTTGAACTGGAGGAGTTTTCCAACAATATCATTGGTGCACTCATGGACTATGATAAAACTACAAATTCTCAAATATACAACACTATGTATACTTTTCATAAAAACGGCTACCACTATAAAAACACCGCCAAAGCATTGTTTGTCCATGAAAATACTGTACGCTACAGAATCGATAAAGCAAAGGAAATCATCTGCTCCAAATCAGCTGCCGATGATTTTCGCGAAACCTTTTCCATAGCTATAAAGTGCAAAAACATTATCGAAAATTACAAATAATCTACACATTTTAATCAAATAAATACAATAAATGCCCATATCCTTGTCTTTCACTTCTTTAATATGGTATGAACTTTAGTTTATATAGGACCTCCTCCCATTTAGAGATGCTAGGTCGTTTTTAAAGATATTCTCCAGGCTGGAATTGCCTGCCCTTCTTCATACTTCTGTACACACTGAACCGGGGCTGCTGTTTTTCTCGACAACAACAGGTCTTTCGCAAACTATGTTGATGCAAATTTTTTTATATCAATACCTTCTCTTTCATTTGAGATATGCAATCATCGATGTTGTGTTCGTGCTGTCCCGTCTGGATTCGCTAGCTCTTCCGCTTAAGCGTCTTTAAATAGGCTTTCTGATCATCGGTTATGCGGCGGCTCTCCACTGCCT
>JAUNBT010000191.1 GCA_030526985.1 Lachnospiraceae bacterium
TTTTAGAGGGATATTATTATCTGAAAGAAACAAAAACGACGGATGAGTTTGTCTTAAATGATGTACCGATTCGTTTCCATGTCGATGCGGCAAATATGTATGAAGATACAAAAGAGGCAATAACAAAAACAACAGAGAATAGACCGCTTTCCATGGTAAATGAAGCAGTAAATGCTTCTGTTATTTTCCAGAAAACAGATGGAATAAGCGGAAAAGGAATTCCTGATACCCAGTTTACGCTATACCGTCTGGATGGAGAAAGCCAGACTGAGGTGGCTTCTGTCCTTACAGGACGAAAAGACACGGTTATCACATGGAAAGATCAAGCTGAGATAGAACACAGCACAACTCTAACGAAAGATGGAGAGGCCGTATTTGGAGGCTTGGATAAAGGCGACTATCTCTTAAAGGAATCAAAAGCAGCAATTGGCTATCAGGAAAGCGATAGCGCAGAAATTTCATTTACAATAACAGAAGATAATAAGAATCAGATATTAAATCTGACAACAGAAAAAACAATTGACAATCAGCGTATTGCTGGTACGGTATCTTTAACAAAGGTAAATGCAGAAAATTTAGATGAAACTTTAAATAATGTTGAATTTACACTTTACAAAAAACAGGAAGCTGAAAATGTATTTGAAAAAATATTCGCTGCCCTTACTGGTTATCAATATTCTGTAACAGACAGTAAGAATGCAAAAATAGCTCAAGACGGAACATTGACCTTTACTGATTTAGAGTGGGGTGATTACTATCTTGTTGAGACGAGAGCCAATGATGGTTATATTCTTGATGACACTAGAGTAGATTTTACCATTGGTCAGTTTAATACCAGCCAGACCCTTGCCCTGATGGATGGAAAGATTGTAAATAATAAAAACGATTTATACGTCCAAAAGACAGATGAAAATGGTATGGCACTTGCCGGAGCTGCACTTTCCTTAAAGGGGAATTTTACAGATAGAACAACAGAGAAACAATGGATTAGTGATGGGTTAAACTATCAGTTGCATGGTTTGTTGAAAGCAGGGGAAGTCTACTGTCTGACAGAGACTGCTGCACCGGAATCCTACTACCGAATGGAGGAGGAAGTATATCTTTCCATATCAGAAAATGGAAAGGTGTCTATTACAGATGAGATGGGTAACCAGATTGGTGACGGCACTTCTTCTGAAAATGGTCTCGTGACAATTACAGCGGATAATCAGTTGAAATTAGTGAATAAGAGAACATTGATTGAGCTTACAGGAACTGGTTCGGTAGGTGTTACCAAACTTACGAGCAACGGTGGCAATGCAATCTCTGTAAATAAGACCTTTTATGCGGCCCTGTTTGCTGATGAAGCAAGAACAATCCGGCTTACAGAACCGGTATCACTTGTGCTTTCTGGTACTTATCAGGCTTCAGCTGAGTTTAAAAATCTGCCAGAGGGAACTTATTACATTTCCGAGACGGATAAAACAGGTATTCCACTGAATCAGACAGAAAGTCCGTTTACAATTACTTTATCCAGCGAGAGTGTGAATGTGACAAGGCAGAGTCAGCAGTCTGTATTTATTCGTAACGACTACGAGGCATATCCGGAAGAATTTGTTCCGTCCGGAGCAGAATTTGCAGTTACAAAAAAAGCGGCAAAGGATGGGAAAGAGTTAACTTTGAAAGATGAGACATTTTATGTAGCCTTGTTTGCTGATGAAGATGGAATGGAGAGAATGACAGAAATCAGAAGTCTTGAATTTAAAAATTCAAGTAAAGCAGAGACGACTTTTGAAGGTCTGGCACCGGGTATCTATTATCTTAAAGAAACAGATAAGGATGGAAATGTCCTGACTGGAGATGAGAAAAACTTTGATTTTACAATCGAAATGGATGTTTCGACCTGTACGATTGCTTCAGAGACAACTCATACGGATGCGGTATTTACAAATGCAGCAAAAAAAGATTTAGATCCGTCACGTTATATTCTTGAAAAGGAAACAGACAAAACAAATAAATCAATAAAAACATCTTCTAAGGCAAAAACAGGAGATGCGAATGAGATTGAACTTTATCTGTTCCTTGCAGCGGTATCTGCCGCTGGAATTCTTCTCTCGATGAAGAAAAAGAAAAAAGCATAACCAGAGCAATTTTCTCCAAGAATGAAAGAGCCTTCTTTGCTATCATTATTGTATAACAAAGAAGGCTCTTTTCAAGATGGAGGTAATATATGAAAGAAATATTTCACAGAACCAGCGTTAGAAATTATCAGGAAAAACAAGTAGAGGAAGAAAAAATTACAATGCTGTTAAAGGCAGCGATGGCAGCTCCGTCTGCTGGAAATCAGCAGCCCTGGGAATTCATTGTGGTAGAAAATCCAGCGGCATTAAAAGATTTGTCCAAAGCAAGTCCTTATGCAGGCTGCGTTGCAAAGGCTCCGATGGCAATTGTTGCCCTTGGCGATAAGAATAGATTTCGTTTTGAGGAAAACTGGCAGATGGATCTGAGTGCGGCCGTAGAAAATATTTTACTAGAAGCAGATCATCTCGGTCTTGGAGCAGTGTGGCTTGGAATCGCCCCTCTCTCAGAACGGATGGAGGCAGTGTCTGAGTTGTTTCATTTATCGGATAATCTTATCCCATTTGCAGTGATTCCATGTGGATACCCGGTTACAGAAGTACAGCAGCAAAAGCGTTATGACGAAGCAAGAATTCATTATATTAAATAAAAATACCTGTTTCAGTTTGGGGGTATTTATTGTCAGGAGCTGATAAAATGAAATTCAATGATAAAGTATATAGAACAGATTCAAATTTAAAGATTACCGCTTTCTCCTACAAACAGGGGATGAAGCGGCTCCCTCTTCAGTTCCATGATAAATATGAAATTGGATTTGTAAAAGAAGGAGAGGTTTTCTTTACTTGTAATGGAAGAGAGTACCGCCTTCGGGAAAAAGATATGTACTTGATGAATCCGGAGGATAAATACTGTTTTCGGGCGGAAGAAGGTCAAATACCTGCTGTCTGTGCCGTGTTGATTGATCCAAAACGGATGAAGCAGGCGCTTTGTGAGATTGGCAGAGCGGAAGAAAAGTTTTTCTTTTCGACTAATACAGTATACCAGTCAGAACAAATGGGCAGGCTGATACGTCTTTATGAAATCGTTGGTTCTGCAGAATGTGGCTTTGAAAAAGAAGAATTGTTCCTTGATTTACTGGGTCATTTATTTGAACACTACGGAGAACAGAAAGGGCAGACAGAAGCTGCTCCAATGGCAGACAGTATAGAAAAGGTATGCTGTTATATAAAGGACCATTACAGCGAAAATATTACATTAGAGCAGCTAAGCCAGATGGCGGGATTTAGCAAATACTATTTTATCCGGGTATTTTCAAAAGAGATGAAGATTTCGCCGCACAATTACCTGAAAGCTGTCCGGGTAAATGAAGCAATCCGTCAGATTGAAAATGGAAATTCTCTCGCTGAGACAGCGATTGCCTGTGGCTTTGGAGACCAGAGCCATATGAACTGCTGCTTTAGACAGTATAAAGGGATTTCGCCAAAGCAGTATAAGAGCATGCATGAGAATCAGTAAAACGGGAAAGAATCTTCTTAAGGAATAAAAAAACCGGCCCCACCCGGCCGGTTCTTAAGAGGAGAAAATTATGAAAAAACTTATCTATGTAAAAAAGCTTGTTCGCTTTTGATAGATATATAATACCGAAAAACTGTGAAAAGCCTGTGATGAGTTTTTTAAGAAAAACTGATGAATTGTTGAAGAAAGTGTGAAAGAAATAGAAAATCGATGCAAGAAAAGGAAGCTAGATATGGCACTTTCATGATACAATCCCAAAACGCTCAATTCGTATTTGACAGATCAAAAAGATTTGTTATAATGTATTTAACAAGACAACTGGGAAAGATGGATGCATCCCATCCGCCCCGGGCAAAATTAAGTCACTATAAAAATAGTCGTTCTAACTTTTAGCGGAGCAGGACGGCTATTTTTTGTGAGTATAGTTTAGAATGGCGACTATAAACAAACCAGTGGTCAGTATAATCATGAATTCTTCGTATGTACTCATATAGCACCACTCCCTCCGTAAGACCTCCGGAGCGGAATGGAAAGCTGTCCTACCCAGTTGCCTAGGTAAATATACGATAGGGAATTGTCACTTGGTGAATTATAATATGAAAAATGGTAAAAAACAGGGTTCAAAACGACTGAAAATAGCCGTTTGAACCCTTATTTTACCGCAAAAACAACAAAAAACGGAAGCGGTGGGATTCGAACCCACGTTAAAAGCCTTAAAACCCCCTTATTTTAAGGCTTTTTTCGTTTTGCGTGTGATACTTCGTGTGATAACTGCTCTTCGAAGTAGCTGTCGATGACCTGATCGGCAAGATTACGCTGGTCAGAAAAAGTATGGGTATAGACATGTTTCATAACGTAGTCCGTTGACCAGCCGCCACGCTCCATAGCGTATTTATCCGGTACGTGCAAAAGAGCCATAACAGAGGCATTGACGTGCCGCAGGTCATGGAAAGTTATGTGCGGCAGTCCGGCACGTGATGTGTAGCGGACAAGTTTCTTATACAATGTATTCGTTTTAATGGGAACCAGCCGGTCCTCGTCCGGATCACTTTGGTCTATCAGGTCCTTAATTACCTTCGGAATCTTTAGGACCCTCTGACGGGTTGGCCGCTTGCCTGTTTCTTTTGCCACTTCTTTTCCATCTATGGTCAAGACGACATCATTGACCGCGATATATTTTCCATCTTCCAGTAAAGAGGTCGATTTCTTAAGACCGGCGACTTCCGACTCTGAAAAAGATAACCACATGGCCAGTAAGACGGCAAGCTCGATTTCAGTTCCTTTGACTGCAGCGTAAATCTGATTGGGAGCAGGAAGCTCTTTATGTTTCTTCGGGATTTGCGGCAGTATAATTTTACTTCGGCTGTAATCAATTTCGTAATAAGAGAGGACTGCAGAGAGGAGTCCATATTCATTCTTTAATGTTTTTGGACTTATAGGTCCCGTCTTGCCGTGCTGGGTAGTCTGCCTTACAGCTTCTTCGTTCACGGCCTGCAGTATTACAGCAGTATTGATATCATTTAATTTCATGCACATAATATTCTTAAAAGCATATTTCTGTATTTTGCGGTAGCCGGCAATCGTGCTGGCAGATAAAACATTATTCTTTATCTTTATATATTCCTCAATGGCTTCTACAAGTAGGAGGTTATTGCTGTTCAACCGCCGCTTCCGATTTATCATAAAATCGTTTGCCAGTCGCTCAGCTTCATATTTTCCGGCTCTGGTCGGGTCAGAGGAATAAAACGATTCGTAAATCCTTTTCTTTTTCGGTCTTCCTTTATCGTCTAATTTAAGATTGCCATCAGGATCACGCATAGGTTCACTGTGGGAATATACCTGGCATCGCCAGGAACCGGAAGGTAGTTTTTTTGCTATAGGCATAAAATATCATCCTTTCAAAAATGGGTATAAAAAATAAACCCTGTGCAAAGCAAGGATGATGTGGTATAATCTACTTGTTGAGGGTAGATTATAGCCATGACCATCCCGTATGGTTGGCAGGTAACATCTATTTCATAAAGTCCGGTGCTCCAACATCGGGCTTTGTTTTTTGTTTGACAAATCAAAATGATTTGCTATAATATACTTAACAAGACAACTGGAATAGATAGAAACGACCTATCCGTTCCGGGCAAGATTTAAATCACAAAAAGTAATCGCCTATCCTACCAAGATGCGGGCGATTACTTTTTTCGTTTATCATAGAAGCTTTTTACAAGAGTAATGACCGCAATGATCACTAATGTAAAAGTAAAGAGACTATCATATGTAACGTACATAAGCACCACCCCTTTCGTAAGACTCCGAAACGAATGGATTCGCCCTTCCAGTTGCCTGGGTAAATATATTGAATTTTGGAATTTGACAAATCAAAAAGATTTGGTATAATGTACTTAACAAGACAGCCGGGAAGATAGAGACGACCTATCTGCTCCGGTAAAATAGTTAATTAGTTATGAAGATAACCGCCTAACTTTTCCAGAGCATGGGCGGTTATTTTTTGTATATATGTATCACTAAAGTGATAATAGCACATATCATAATTACAAACGTGAAAAGTTCATCATATGTAACCATAAAGCCATCTCCTTCCACAAGACTCGGAGCAGATGGCAGAACCGTCCCCCGGACTGCCTGGGTAAATATATTAAATTTTGGAATTTGACAAATCAAAATGATTTGGTATAAT
>JAUNBT010000192.1 GCA_030526985.1 Lachnospiraceae bacterium
CAGCCGATCCATAAAGGCAGTCATATTTCCGGTAGCACCTGCATAATGAACAGGTGTTCCGAATACAAATCCATCTGCTTCCTTCATTTTTTCGTGAAGTTCATTGACTACATCGTCAAAAACACATTTTTCTATTTCTCTACATTTTCTGCAGCCGATGCAGCCACCAATCGGCTTATTTCCAATCCAGCAGATTTCCGTATCCACACCTTCTGTGCGAAGCGTTTTTTCAACTTCGCTCAAAGCGGTAAATGTACAACCGTTTTTATGGGGACTGCCATTGATGAGTATCACTTTCATATACCACGCCTCCTGTTTTATGCTTTCGTTGTGTATTACTTTTTTATTTTTGAACCGCCAAATACTTCCGACATTGGGATTTCATTCAAAGCTTTATCTAAAGCATCTACTTCTGCATGTTTCAGCTTAATTCCAGCTGCACCTGCGTTTTCCTGCATCCTTTCAGGTTTCCTGCTTCCGGGAATCGGCACAATCCAGGACTTCTTACAAAGCATCCACGCAAGGGAAATCTGTGCCGCAGTAGCATTGTGTTCTTTCGCCGTCGTTGCCAGCAGTTCAAGAAGTCTTTGATTCGCTTCGGATATCCTACATTTGCTTTTCCCAAAACGAAATTGCATCTTGAATCCAGCCTTCGGCAACCGTACCGGTTCCAAGCCCAAATCCATGACCAAGTCCCTCATAGGAATGAAATTCTGTTGGAATCCCAAAACGGTTCAATGTATCAAGTCGTCTTCGCATCGTTCTCCAGTTCGCAATCCCATCACTTGTGCCGACACAGACATAGGTTGGTGCATCCTTTTGTGAAGCATTCTGATAACCTGTGTATTGCATAATGACAGCCGATGCCTGAGGAATATCTTCCCTTTCAGTCAGCTGATATAAATAATCTACATTTCCAAGTGTTGCCGCCATTCTTGCACCTGCAGAACCACCCCAGAGAGAATAATGATCCGGATTAACTGAAAGCTCATCCGCATGATCATTCACATAAGTAATTGCCCTTGCCAAATCTTCATAGGCATCATCCGGGCGATAAATCAAGGCAAAAGCATTGTATCCGGTTTTGCTGATTTCCAATGCATGGGGAAAGCTGTCATGCATAGCTCCCACATAGTAAAAGCCGCCTCCTGCATTTGTAATCGCATACTCCGCACCAGGTTCTCCACGAAAGAAAAATAATCCGGTATTCGCTTTTTCAGAATCATTTTTCATTTCTGCTTCCGTATAAATCGGGTAGAAAATCTGCTGCCCATTCATTGCCTGTTGTTTCAGATAATTGATGATTTCAACGGTCTTATTCGGTTGAATATGTGAATACCAAAGGTAAGTGGAACTGCTGCTGACTTCCTTTAAGGTCATTGATTGATCAACATCCAAATCCACAGGGAATAAGAGATGTCCGAAGTCTTGAAAACTCACATCTTCAATGACTGATTCAATTGTAGAATTCTCATTAAACACATCCATCTTCTTCACCTCGGCAGTCTCCTCATTTTGTGGCTGAACATCAGATTTTTCTTTCCTATTTTCCATCTGAAACACTATAAATACCACTGCAAGCACAATTATCATAAAAAGAAACAGTATCCATCTTCTGTATTTCATACTTTGATTGTTCCTTTCACTGATTTCTGCTGTTCCATGACAACTTATTTGAGTTTTTTAGACAATGTCTTCGCACTGCCTGTATCTGTTGCCATGCCCAGGTATTCCATTCCGTAAAGACCTGCAAAGCGGCTCATTGTAAATTCACCTGCTTCTAGCATCCACTTTTCCGGTGCAGCTCCCTGGAACAGAAAAGCAAGCTTTTTCCCATGAAAACTTCCCTGTGCAACCGGACCATAAAAACGGTCAATAAGGTCTCGCATTGCACCACAAATGTTATGCCAGTACAAAGGGGAACCCATAATCAATACATCTGCCTCCCTCATCTTTTCTACAACTTCTCCAAACTGGTCATCCGCATATTCCTGTCCATAGCTGTATACTTTGTAATCCACGAGATTCAGTGTTTCATATTCTTCGCCATCCATAACGACCTTTGCCAGTCTTGCTGTTGCTCCATCTTTGTTTGGGCTTCCATTAACAAATAATACTTTACTCATAATAATCACCTTTCTTTGCTCGTTTATTAGCTGTTCCATATCCAACACATACCATTGTAAAAATATAACATGGCTGCATTCCCGTTGTGAGTTGCACCTTCTTCCTCAAGAAAATATAGATTCCCATCTGTCTCATTATCTGCAACCTTGAAGACATCATCAACATCAGCCATTGCCTGAATCTGTCTGTAAAATGCCAAATAGGCAAAATCATCTGTACCAGAGGCTGCAAAAATAAAAAAATCATTCCAATCATATCCTGCATTCTCTACGATGGATGCCATATACTCGCCATCCGTTGTAAGATTCCCGGAGGACGGCATAAAGTAACGAAAATAATCCAGACAATACTGAAAGGTCCTCCATGTTGCAACCGAACCCATAGAAAATCCACAAAATGCCCGATGGTCTCTGGACGCTTTGATTTCATCTTTGGTGCTGCCTGTCAAATAAGTACTGTATTGAAGTTCTACGGCCGGAATCAAATCATTGATCAGCTCATTGTGGTAATTATCCGTAAGCTGTATCGCCAGGCTGTAGTTCCCACTGTCTTCACCACTTGTATTATTGTAAGTGGGGCATACAACAACTATCGGCTCCATCACGCCATCTTCCATCGCATGATCCAGTACATTCTTATATTCTGAGGGTCTGTCAGGCGTCCCCAGATATGTAGTCTCATCACTCCATCCGCCATGCATCAGGTAGAATACATTATATTTCTGGTCTTCTGAATATCCATATGGGATATATACGACAGCTCGTTTTTCTAATGTTTCTGATTTGGCATCATAGCTCATGGATTCATAAGTTGTATAATTCAGTTCTACAAGACTTCCCTGATTCTGTGCTTCCTGCCAATAGGTATCTGGTATCTGCACAAGTGTGTCAGGGAGTCAATTTGCTGCTTTCATATCTCTACTTTCAGCCTCCTGTTGATTTATGCTTTCTGTCCCGTCATGTTCTGTTGTCAGCGTTTCGCCTTCTGAGAGTGTTACATTTTCACTGGCGCATCCAGACAGCAAACCAAGCATCAACAAAATAAGTAGGAATCTGTATTTGACCTTTCTTTTCTCCATGAATACCTCTTACCAGTTCTTGTCTTCACCCTGTCCAGTTTTATTCTCTTTTCTATCATTGACCATTTTCACAAACCATTCCACCATTGCAGGATCTGAATGAGAGAAAAAGGAACTTGTATTTTTATCAAGAGCCGCAATTTGGCTCATATCCTCATCGGAAAGCTGGAAGTCAAACACATTCCGATTCTCAACCATTCTCTCATAATGGGTAGATTTCGGAATGACAACCACGCCTCTTTGAATATGCCATCTCAAAATCACCTGTGCCACGGTTTTTCCATATTTTGCACCGATTGCTGCGAGGGTTTCATCCTCAAACAAGCCGCCGCGTCCTTCGCCAAAAGGTGCCCACGCCTCAATCTGTATACCATACTTATCCATATATTTCTTTGCCACAACCTGCTGATTATGCGGATGTGTTTCCACCTGATTTATCATAGGCTTAATGCGTCCAAAGCTTGCAAGGTCAATCAGTCTGTCCGGATAGAAATTCGATACTCCAATGGCACGGATTTTTCCTTCCTCATACATGTCTTCCAGTGCACGCCATGCGCCATAATAATCAGCAAATGGCTGATGAAGCAGACATAAATCAAGGTAATCTGTCTTTAATTTTTTCAGCGATTCTTCCACAGATTTCCTGCACTCTTCATAACCATAATGTTCAATCCAAACCTTCGTAGTCAAAAAGATTTCTTCTCTTACAACTCCTGATTTTTCAATAGCAGAACCTACTTCTTCCTCATTGAAATAACTCTGTGCTGTATCAATCCCACGATAGCCTGCTTTCAAAGCATCCAGGACACATCTTTCACATTCTTCTTTTGTTACCTGATATACACCATATCCTAAGATTGGCATTGCAACGCCGTTGCTTAACTTAATATATTCCATTTTATTTGTCTCCTTCCAATATTTCTACATAACCACAAGCCATCTTCTTAAACTGACGTTCAAGAAGCATCCCTCACTCAAAAGAGCTCGGTCAATTCTTATTTCTGTGCATCGAAATCCGGTGCAAACTTCAAATATCCTTCCAGCATTTCCGGGGTTGAAGTAAAATAACGTGTGTTGTTGTCAAGAGCATTTATTTTATTCATTTCCTCATCTGTCAATGCAAAATCAAACAAATTGATATTGTCCTTAATATGCTCCGGATTCTTCGAACCTGGAATGACTACATTTCCACTCTGAATATGCCATTTTAAGATAATCTGGACATTACTCTTTCCGTATTTTGATGTAAGTTCTGTAAATACCGGCTCGTTGATCAGCTTCGTATCTCCATGTCCGAGGGGATACCATGCCATAATCACAGCACCGATTTCCTTCATGTAGTTTTTCAGTTCCGTTTCTGGGTAATACGGATGTGCCTCTACCTGAATGACTGCCGGTGCAATTTTAGAAGCCTCTACAACTTTCTTGATCTGTTCCACAGAGAAATTGGAAAGCCCTAAAGATTTTACCCTGCCTTCCCACACAGCAGTTTCCATCGCACGATAGGCTCCGATATAATCACCCACAGGCTGATGTAAAAACAGAAGGTCGATATAATCCGTATTCAGTCTCTTTAATGTTTCATCAATTGCCTGTGTTGCCTTTACATATTCGCTCGGCCACAACTTCGTGGAAATATAAACTTCTTCTCTTGCCTTTCCAGAATCTTTTATTCCTCGACCAACTGCCTTTTCGTTCATATAAATATTGGCAGTATCAATCATAGTATAACCCACACCTAATGCATCTACGACTGCTTTCTGGGCATCATCCGGTTCCATCAGAAAGGTTCCGATACCTGCTGATGGCATCATTGTTCCATTGTTCAACTGGAAATTTTCCATTGTGATATACTCCTTTTCCTTGTTTTTCTATGTTTCGCTAACCTTGTTTTCACTGTTATCATACAAGTTTCTTCTCAAAATGTACAATATTTCTCTTGCATAGCAGTATAGATATGACGTATACTAAAGAAAACGGAGGTGACAATGATGATAGAAATATACCTGTTGGAACAGCTCAAAGCATTTTATGAACACGGGACACTTTCTGCTGCCGCAGAGCACTTACATCTGGCACAGCCATCCCTGTCCCGCTCTATGCAGAAGATAGAAGATATTCTTGGAGTGAAATTATTTGAACGACAGAAAAACAGACTCCGCCTGAATGAGGCAGGCAATCTCGCCGCAAAATATGCGATACAGATTCTGGAAGAAGAAAAAGAGATGGAAGAGCGCATCAAAGCTTTTGACCGTAGCCTCCATACGATTTCTATCGGAAGCTGTGCACCCGGTCCTTTGCTGCTTTTACTGCCACAAGCTTCAAGTGTCTTTTCAAATATGACACTTTCTTCTGATGTAAATAGTGAAGAGGAATTGTTGAAAGGATTGGAAAACGACCGATATGGCATCATTATATTAAATCATCCGTTGGAATCGGATCATTTTGTGTGTAAGGAATATACAACAGAACAACTTTACTTGTCTGTTAACCATTTTCATCCGGCTGCTTCATTAAAGAAAATATCCTTCGGAGAAATGAATGGCCAGAATTTTATTATGCACTCCAATGTTGGTTTCTGGAATAAAATTGTTCATGAGAAAATGCCTCAATCAAAATTTTACTTACAGGATGATATTGATGCTGTTGGTGAACTTCAAGCAGCATCCGATTTGCCTTCTTTTGCTACAGACATCACGCTTCGTATGCTCGCATCCAGACGGAATAATCGTGTTACGGTTCCTTTTTCCAATCCAGAAGCATTCGCCAATTATTATCTGATTTGTCAAAAAGAAAATTTCAGCCGCTTTAAGCGCATTTTCAAAGAAATAATATCTTAATAGGCAAAAAAAAACGGTAATGATTCTAATCATCATTACCGCAAAATCCAGCGTCCCGTAAGGGAATCGAACCCCTAACTAGCCCTTAGGAGGGGCTTGTTATATCCGTTTAACTAACAGGACATATTATATTTTTCTTACAACTTTTAAAATTATACTATCTTTTTCTACCTATGTCAA
>JAUNBT010000193.1 GCA_030526985.1 Lachnospiraceae bacterium
TATGCAGGGGATGACTTTTCAAAAAGCCTATAATCAGTTGAAAGTGATTCTGTCTAATTTCTGTGTGGCACATCGGTTTTTAGGTGAAAGTGAATCTGTCGATCCAGCTGATCGTGAGTTGTTCCTTAGATTTGTAGCTAAAAGTGCCACGGATGAAGAAATTCAAAATGGCTTCTTTTATTTGACACGTATGATGAGTTATCATTACGGAAAACCGGTCATCCTTTTGATTGATGAGTATGACGTACCTCTTGCAAAAGCAAATGATTATGGCTATTATGTGGAAATGTTAGATGTGATTCGAACACTGTTTGCTGACAGCTTGAAATCGAACACACATTTGAAATTTGCTGTGATTACCGGATGCTTAAAAATTGCAAAAGAGAGCATTTTCACAGGAACAAATAATTTTGTCTCTGATACCATTTCTTCTAACCGGTTTGAAGAATATATCGGTTTTACTAAAAACGATGTTCAAAAGATATTGAGTGATACGGGTTTTGAAAATCATGCAGAAGAAATGAAATATTGGTACGATGGTTATCGTTTTGGTGGTGTAGATGTCTATTGCCCTTGGGATGTATTGAACCATGTAGCGGCACTACAGGAAAATGAAAAAACCACCCCGAAAAGTTATTGGGAGAATACCAGCGGGAATGATATCATCCGTAAGTTTATCGAACGCAAAGATTTATGGACAGAGGCGCAGATCAACGAGGATTTTGAGACACTTTTAGCAGGAGGCTGCATCGTAAAAAATGTTACAGAGAATTTGACTTATGATATGTTGCATTCTTCGGCAGATAATCTTTGGAGCCTGTTTTACCTAACCGGTTATCTGACCAGGACAGGAGAAGAAGATGAGATGTCAGGAGAGATTACCCTGAAGATTCCCAATGAGGAAATCAGGAGACTGTTCAATACAACAGTGAAGAACTGGTTTGTAGACCAGATTAAGTCCACAGACAGAAAGGGACTGTTTGATGCATTGTGGAGTATGAATGAAGAAAAATGTTCTGAAATTCTGTCTGATATGCTTTTTGATACCATCAGTTATCATGATTATAAGGAAGATTATTATCATGCATTTGTAGTTGGAGTACTTTCCTTTGCAGGATATAGAGTGAAGTCAAATGCCGAAGAGGGAGAAGGCAGACCAGATATTGTTCTTCGCGACCCCCGAAGGAAAAGAGCTATGGTGATAGAGATTAAAAGAGCTCCAACCTATGAAACAATGGAAGAAAAATGCCAAGACGCATTGGAACAGATAAATAAAAGACGATATGCAGAAGGAATTGAGACGATGTACCGTGAGGTCTTTGGATTTGGAGTTTCCTTCTTTGATAAAAACTGTCTGGTAAAGGCGAAGAAATTCAGATAAAATATTTGTGTGAGACCATAAAAGAGAATATGTTGAAATGGCAGAGTGACTGTGAAGCATACAATGACCCAGATGCGGAAAATCCGTTTATGATGTTTTGAATTTTCTTTGGAAGCTTGATTGTTGCGTTTCTTGCCTTTCTCGACCGAGATAGGAATAACAAGAAGAAATAAAAAATGCCACCCCGTCGGCAAACGGGTGTGGCACCTCTCATTGAGAGGTAAATAAAAGTACATTCGGGAGCATCCACTTTGGAGTGGGTGCTTTTCTTATCTACAATATAACATAAACCTTGGATGGTTTCAAGAGGATTTATGAATTTAAGGAAAAATTCAAGTAATTACCGATATAACCATAAAAATAAAAGGAAGAAAGAAGAAAAATTGGATAATACTATTGAAATAAATGTAAAATTATGTTACGATTCTTATATGAAAAGTACCCATGACAGGGTGGAAGCCTTCCGAGCCAATGAAACCGAGTAATCGGAATACATAGGAAGGGAGGTGCGTGATATGACAGCAGCGGATATCATTTTGATATTGATAGGGATAATTAGTTTACTGATTTCCTTTGGCAGCTTAATTGTTGCGTTTCTTGCCTTTCTCGACCGAGATAGGAATAACGGGAAGAAATAAAAAATGCCACCCCGTCAGCACACGGAGTGGCGTTTCTCGTTAAGAGAAAATTAACCATTCGGTAGGCATCCACTTTTGGAGTGGGTGCTTTTCTTATATAGAATATAACATAAACCTTGGATGGTTTCAAGAGGATTTTACAATTTACTGTTATTCCCTTACTGTGATTCGCTTATTCCCCTGATACCCCCGACAAGTCCATCCCATTTAAAGTGAAGAAATCCTCCACCCGGTTGGAAGTGTCGAACATGTTGTTATACTGAAGAACATGATATTCCTCCAATTCCTCTTCATAAGGGAAGTTCTCATCTTCCGGATCATAGGTGTTGCCTTCACTGTCTTTGTAGCAGATCTGGGAAACAACAGGAAGCTTTTCATATAAATCCATTAAATACTTATTGTATCCGGTCATTGGAAGCCCCAATGTTTTTAAGAGGTAGGATGATAAGTAGTTTGCACTGATGCCGTCAATTTCTTCCTCCGGAATGTCATAATTGGCCCAGATGAAAAATGGGGTAGAATACATCCGGCTTGTCTGTTCAATGGACAAAGAGTCCAATGATTTGCCGTAAATACGCTCATATATAGAGTCTGCCAGCTTGGGAAGATGATCTCCCCAGAAACAGATAACCGTTGGTTCTTCTACATTTTCAAAGTAAGTAACCAGTCTTTCAACTGCCTCGTCAGAACGGTGAATCAGGTTAATGAACTGATGTGCCGAGGAATCATTGTTGAGTACAGTATCTTTAAAGTCAATCGGTTCGTCCATTGTTCCAGACTGATAACCATAGCTTCCGTGATTCTGGATGGTTACGTTAAACAAATAAAATGGATCGGAAGAGGAGGCTTTGGAAGTCTCGTATTCTTCTATAATTTTGTCATAGTTTGCATCATCGGAGACGAAGCGGCGCAGGTATTCGGAACCTTTGAAAGCACTCTCGCTGATGAAATTCTGAAAGCCTAACAGCGGATATATGGTATCCCGTTTCCAGCCGCCCGGTTTATAAGGATGCATTGCAATATTTCCGGCGTATCCGGCACCTTCCATTGTATAGGTCAGGGAAGGAAGTGCTGATTTTATATAGTAATTGTAAGGGATAGACCGGTATGGCAAAAATGCCATAGAATTTCCAGTCAGGAATTCAAATTCGGTATCAGCAGTATTTCCGCCAAAGACGGAGACATACAGGTGTCCCTTGATTGTGTTTTCCGACATGTTATGGATAAATGGCATAATATCCTCGCTTGTCTCCACATTATTTAAAAAGGTCAAATCCGTAAAGGATTCATTCATAATACAGATTACATTAGGCTGCTCTTTCGTTGCTTCTGTAACAGAATCTGACTGATATCTAGAAGCAATCTCTTCTGCCATGGCTGCTTTGTAACCGTCCGGTTTGCTGGGGATAGAATAGGAAGCATGAACGGTAAAACAGAGGGCGAAACCATTTTCATGGTAACTTTTCTGCGGCTGCCATACATTGATTGTCATTCCCAGATCTTTGATTGTTGTGCTGCCAAAATAAATGTAATAAGTAGAACCGACACACAGGCAGGTTCCCAATAGGAAAGCAAGTCGGGGTTTTAAGGAAAGCCCCTTGCTGCCCGGTAAAAGGCAGACTGGAATACAAAATGCCATCAACAGTAAAATGTTGCATAAAGTGAGCAGATCCATAGTCAGCGTATAATTGCTCGCTACGTTAAAGGCAGTACCGATGGAAGCAAAGTCGTTTGGCAGCAGTGGTGATCCGCGGAACAAATCAATAAAATAACTGGTGCATCCCAGCAAAAAAGTGCTTATAATAAGGATGAGAGCTGAAATTCGTGTACGGTTTGTAATCAGATATAACAGCATAAGAATACTGAAATATACAAGCAGATTCAGTCCAAAATAAACAGGTACCTTCATAAGGGAAGTAATTGGCGTCTCATTGAACCGCTCTACAAGCCAGAAACTGACAAATGGTGACAGGATAAAGAGAAACTGTCCAAGGCGGCGGTTCCATTTTGTGTCCTTAAAAGAATCCCAGGTTTTTTCCGGAATCAGGATAAGGCCCAGTAAAAAGAGCCATAGGCAGGAGGCAACAATGATTAATTTCCAATCATAACGTTGATAATAGAATTTGCCGTCAATGCGCATGGAGGTCTCGTAATCGTTCCAGGTCAGAGTCTTGAATATACTGTTTTCAGCGGACGGAGCCAGCTTGATATAAAAACAGTTTTTATTTACGACATCCTTACAGATGACCTTGTAATAATAGGTTTCTCCTTTTGTAAGTTCCGCTTCAATTGGGAAGACAGTTCTCTTACTGTGTTGGACAGCCTTTGTGGGAAATGAGTAGGTGCCGATTAATTCATCCTCCGGATTATACAGTTCAAGGACGACTTCTCCTGTTGTCAGTTTTCTCGCAGGATTGCGGAAACGGACGGAGATGGCACTTAGATGAGATCCCTTGGCAACAAATTCCTGTTTTAGCTCATCCGTCTGTCCTAAAACGACCCGGGTTGTATACTCAGCAGATTCTTTTACCGCAAAATCATGGTAAAAGACAGAACTGTGGGTGACAGCCAGAAAAGCGTATACAAGAAGCAGCAAAAAAAAGAAGCTGCGTTTGATTATGTGCCAGGAAATTTTCGTGTTTGATACTTGTGACTTCATAGAAATTTCCTTTCAAATAATTGTATTTTTTTGATTTTTATGTTTAAAAATCCTTAGCGTTATTAATATAGCACACTTTTGTCGAAATGTCATGAAGAAGTAAAGAAATTGTAAGTTTTGTGAAAGGAATGGAAAAATGGATCGGGAACAGATTTTGAAAAAATTAAGAGCGACGATACATATCAATGGACATATTACCGGTGTGGCGGCAGGCGGAGGTATGACAGCAAAATATGCGGCTATGGGAGGCACAGATCTGATTCTTGCCCTAAGCGCAGGGAAGTTTCGCCAAATGGGGCGAAGTTCTTTAGCAAGTTTTCTTTGTTATGGCAACAGCAACGAGGTAGTGATGGATTTTGCCACGAAAGAGTTGCTGCCTTCAATTAAAGATGTGCCAATTATTTTTGGATTGAACGGAACAGACCCGACGATTCATTTGTATGAGTATCTTCAGAACTTAAAGCAGTTAGGATTTGCGGGAATCAATAATTTTCCCAGTGTTGGTATGATTGACGGGAAATTTCGGGAAGAGCTTGAGGAGAGGGGCGGCGGTTATGAGAGGGAGATTGAGGCGGTCCGGCTGGCCCATTTTCTTGATTTATTTACGGTGGCTTTTGTTTTTGATGGAGAGCAGGCACGAAAAATGGCAGAGGCAGGAGCGGATGTTATTTGTGCTCATTTTGGACTGACATCCGGCGGTATGCTGGGAGCAAAGAAGGTGCTTACCCTAGAATATGCATCCAAGGCAGCGCAGGAGATGTTTGACGCAGCGGGAAAAGTGAGGGAGGATGTAATCCGGATGGTCTATGGAGGGCCGATTCGGACACCTATTGATGCCAGCTATATTTATGAACATACATCCTGTGAAGGGTACATAGGCGGTTCTTCGTTTGAACGAATTCCGATTGAGAGGGCGATTTTAAATACTGCAAGGGCATTTAAGACGCCGGGAAGCTTTGACCCGGATGATATTATGGTGAAAATGCTCACAGGGCTGGGAAAACATTATGACTATGTGGAATTTGTGACAGCTTATATTGAAGACCACTATGGGGAGGAGATTCAGTTAAATGAGCTGGCCTTAGTTGCCCATGTATCTACATCTTATCTCAGCACAAAATTTAAGAAGGAGAAAGGAATTAGTTTTTCAGAATATCTGGTTCGTTTTCGAATGGACAAGGCGGCGGAAATTATGGGACACAAAAAGCTTCCTATGACGGAGATTGCAGCCATGGTCGGTTATCAGGATTATGCCCAGTTTTCGAAGATGTTTAAAAAATATAAGGGAAATGCTCCGACTCGCTATTATTATATGAAATATGAAGAAAAAAAGGAAAGAGGATAGTGTTTTGTGGGATGTTTTCATAAGCGAGGTCGAAAATCCACGAAAATAGAATATAAACACAAATAAACTTAAAATACACACTATTAAAATAGAATATAAACACAAAGTTA
>JAUNBT010000194.1 GCA_030526985.1 Lachnospiraceae bacterium
AAGTAAGCTTACATACACGATTGTAAACAGCAGCAATCAGACGGTAAGCTCCATTGACACAAGCAAAGGAGGAACTTACACCATCAAATACAGTGTATCTTCTTCAACCGGAAAGACAGCATCGAATACGAGAACAGTTACGATTACAGATTTATCTGCACCAACTGTTTCCACAAATGGCGTGACAGAGATTTCTGTGAATGCTTCCGACTCAAAAGCAGTAAAAGAAGAAGCAATAAAAAATGGGGTAACCTTTAAGACCCAGAATGGAACAACTTTGACAGATTGGAGTTATGAGATTTATCTTATGAACCAGGGTCAGGTAGTTGGAAATGCAATTTCTATTGACAGTCTGACAGCAGGACAGACTTATAGAGTATACCTGTATTGCAAAAATCCAAATAGTGGGGTTACTTCTGCGAGAAATGAACAGACAGGATATCGCAATATCACTGTAAGGTAAGAGATGAAGATACAAGGATTTTCAAAAGAAGGAAATTGGTATAAAGGAAATCTCCACAGCCATACGACAGAGTCAGATGGTAAGATGACCCCGGATAAAGCGGCAGAGGCTTATCACGGGGCAGGATATCATTTCATATGTTTTTCTGATCATGATAGATATACGGATTGGAGAGAACAACTAGACCGGAAGAATTTTATTATTCTTCCCGGTCTGGAAGCTTCTGTCTGGCTGAAAGAGGAAACAGAACCGCATAGTTGGATTAAGGCTCATCATATTCATGGAATCCTTGGACCAAAAAGAATGCAGCAAAATTCAAAATCCCCACTGTGGCATCATCGAGAAAAGATAGATCCGCCGACCTTTTATGGGGAATGGAATGGGGCTTTTGAGGCGCAGAAGATGTGTGACAGGATTCGTGATAAGGGCTGTTTTACAATTTACAATCATCCAAACTGGTCTAGAGTAAGGGAAGAGGAGTTTCTAAACACGGAGGGTCTGTGGGCGTTAGAGATCTTTAATTACGGAACAGACCAGGAAGATGGTACAGGAACAGATGTGATGCACTGGGATGTTTTGCTCAGAGAAGGAAGAAGAATCTTTGCTGTGGCAGCAGATGATAATCACAGGGAAGATTTAAAGGATGCTTTTGGCGGCTTTGTCGTTGTAAAAGCACCAGAGCTTTCCCATGAGGCAATTACAGATTCTCTTTTGACAGGCAACTACTATTCTTCCTCCGGTCCTGCAATCTATGACTGGGGAATTCAGGATGGAATCGCTTTTGTTAAGTGCAGCCCGGTTTATCGGATTAATTTTGTGGCAGGTAATCGAATAAATGACGGCGCCTCCTATTTTGCCGGAAGTTATGACGAGACTTTAGAGGAAGCAAATTATCCTTTAGAAGGGCATGAGACCTATATCCGGGTCGAATGTTGTGACTGTTATGGAAGAACAGCATGGAGCAATCCGATTTTTTTAAATGAGCAGGTAAAATAGTTTTAAAATCAATATTGTTTGACAAGGAATCTTTTATTTCTATAATTGACAGACAGCTTTTTCGGGCGTATAATTTTATTATAGTTATGTAGCATAAGTAAGAAAAAGGAGGTATTTTACTATGAGAAGACTGGGATTTGGAAGAATGGTGTTTGTTGGGATTGCAGGTTTTGAACATCATGGATTCGGAGTAGAACTGCCAGCATATCTGTTATAATTGGGATTTGAGCCAATGAGATTGGCAGAAATTCAAAAATAATAAGAATAAAACAATAAGAATGAAACGGAACCGGGAATACAGCATTGCTTTTGTATTCCCGGTTCTTATTTTTGCTGCTAAAATAAACCAGGAATAAAAAACAGAGATTCGGTAAATCATTACCTTATGACAAAAGACGCATCACAACAAGCGGAGGTAATGATTTATGGCACTTAACAAAGTTGAAATCTGCGGGGTCAATACATCGAAACTTCCTCTTCTAAAACAGGAAGAGAAGGATGCCTTATTTGAAAGGATTGAACAGGGCGATAAGGAAGCGAGAGAGCGTTATATCAAAGGCAACTTACGATTAGTGTTAAGTGTAATTCAACGTTTTTCAGGAAATGGAGAAAATGCGGATGATTTGTTTCAAGTGGGTTGCATTGGTTTGATCAAGGCAATTGACAATTTTGACCGGAGTCTGGATGTAAAATTTTCTACCTATGCGGTTCCTATGATTATCGGCGAGGTTAGAAGATATTTAAGAGACAATAATTCAATCCGGGTCAGCCGTTCTCTGCGGGATGTGGCATATAAGGCGATTTATGCAAAGGAAATGCTTCTTAAAAAGAATGACAGGGAACCAACAGTGGATGAAATTGCGAAAGAAATTGGGATGAAAAAAGAGGAGGTAGTCTATGCATTAGATGCCATTGCAAGCCCGGTTTCTTTATATGAACCGGTTTACCAGGAGGGTGGAGACACTCTGTACATTATGGATCAGGTGAGTGATAAGAAAAATAAAGAAGAAAACTGGGTTGAAAATATTTCTTTAAAGGAAGCAATGAAAAAATTATCTGAGCGGGAATACAATATTATAAAGCTGCGTTTTTTTGAAGGAAAAACGCAGACAGAGGTGGCAGACGAAATTAGTATTTCCCAGGCACAGGTAAGTCGTTTGGAAAAAGCAGCATTAAAAAGTATGCGGAATTTTTTGAGTTAAAAATCCATCTGTATTTTCCTCCTTTTTTATGTTATACTGGAAAAGAAGGTTTGCAATTGTTCAGAGCAAAATTAAGGTTTTTAAGCGTCTCTTAACAGTTGCAAAGAATTTAAGAAACAGCATTTAGAAAGAGGAACGGAATGGATAACCAGATTAAGATAGGCTCCCATGTTGGGATGAGTGGAAAAGAGATGTTTTTAGGCTCTGTAAAGGAAGCTCTTTCTTACGGAGCCAATACATTTATGATTTATACAGGAGCCCCTCAGAATACCCGCCGAAAAAAGATTGAGGATTTGAATATCGAGGCGGGCTGGGAACTGATGAAAGAACATAAGATAGAAGAATTCGTGGTACATGCCCCCTATATCATCAACCTTGCTAATACGGTAAAACCGCAGGTGTTTGAGCTGGCAGTTGAATTTTTAGAACTGGAACTGGCAAGGACAGAAGCGTTAAAGAGTAAGGTGCTGGTACTACATCCGGGTTCCCATGTGGGTGCCGGAGTGGATGCGGGGATTGACCAGATTGTAAAAGGGTTAAATGAAGTGCTTACAAAGGATACGAACGTTTTTGTGGCATTGGAGACGATGGCAGGCAAAGGCTCAGAAATCGGAAGAAACTTCGAAGAACTGGCCCGCATTTACGATAAGGTGATCTATAATGATAAATTGAGGGTCTGCTTCGATACCTGCCATGTCAGTGATAGTGGCTATGATATTATTGGAAACTATGATGGTGTGATGGAAGAATTTGATAGATTTGTTGGCAAAGATCAGATTGCAGTTTTTCACATAAATGACAGTAAGAACCCACCGGGAGCCGGAAAAGACCGCCATGAGAATGCCGGTTTTGGTACGATTGGATTTGAAGCCTTAAAAAGGGTGGTATATGATGAAGAATTTGCAGCAATTCCGAAGATTTTAGAATCACCTTATGTGCCAGTGGAAGGTGAGAAAGTAAAGACATACCCGCCTTACAAATATGAGATTGAGATGTATCGGAATGGAAGCTTCGATCCCAAACTAAAAGATAAGATTAGAGCAGGAAAAGGAAAGTAGAAAGAGGGGGTGTTTAAATTGTCAAAGGAATCCAAAGACTGGTTAGAGACGGCAGCTAGATTATCTTACATCAAACCGGAGGATATACCGGAGATTGACTTGTACATGGATCAGGTCACGACCTTTATGGAAGCCCAGCTTTCTGCGACTAAGCGGACGCCGGATGATAAGATTATGACCAAGACGATGATTAATAATTATACAAAGAATAAGCTGCTGCCTCCTCCTTTAAAAAAGAAATATACGAAAGATCATATGTATATGCTGATCTTTATTTACTATTTTAAGAATATTATGTCTATCGCAGATATTCAAAAGTTGATTCGTCCTTTGACGGAGAATTTTTTTGGGAAAAAAGACAAAGAAGAGATGCCAGAGCAGTCTTGTGATTTAGATAAAATCTATGAGACGGTATTTCATATGGAACATGATTATTACTATAAGATGAAGGAAAATATTGAATCATCCAAGGAACAGGCAGAGCATACTTTTGAAGAGATTGAAGGCGAAGACGGGGAGTTTTTGCGAAAGTTTTCTTATATTTCCCTTCTTTGCTATGATATCTATATCCGCAAGCAGATGATTGAGACGATGGTAGATGAGATGTTTGGTCAGGAAGAAGAGAATAAGAAGAAAAAGTAATGAATGAAAATGAATGAAGCCATGCTGCACAGACTAGCTAGTCTGTGTGGCATGGCTTTTAAACATCTACTCCCCAATAAAGAGGGAATAGCAAAATCAATTCTTATTCTTGTGTGTCGTCAGATCCTAATCCATTCATTCTGGAAAATACCATATCGTAACCATCATTACCATAATTCAGAGAACGGTTTACCCGGCTGATTGTGGCGGTGGAGGCCCCTGTCTTTTCTGCAACCTCCAGATAGGTGTGATCTTCCCGTAACATCTTCGCAACCTGAAAACGCTGTGCCAGTGAAAGCAGTTCATTGACAGTACATAAATCTTCGAAAAACTGGAAACATTCATCTCTGTCCTGCAATGTGAGAATTGCTTCAAATAACTGGCTGACCCCTTCGGTTCTGATATCTTTACCCATATTGCTCACCTCATCTATTCTTCTAACTATTATAATAGCATTCTGACGCAGTGAAGTAAAGACTTTTACACATTAAATTTAAACAGTACAACGTCTCCATCCTGCATCACATATTCCTTGCCTTCTGACCGGACAAGACCTTTTTCTTTTGCTGCATTGTGGCTTCCGAGTGAAACTAAATCGTCATAGGAAACGACTTCTGCCCGAATAAAACCGCGTTCAAAATCAGAGTGAATCTTACCGGCAGCCTGAGGCGCCTTTGTCCCTTTTGTGATGGTCCAGGCTTTTGTTTCAATAGGACCGGCAGTCAGATAGCTGATGAGACCGAGAAGGCTGTAGCTTGCTTTAATCAATTTTTCCAGACCGGATTCACTAAGGCCTAATTCTTCTAAGAACATGGCCTTTTCTTCATCGTCGAGTTCAGCGATTTCCTGCTCAATCTGAGCACAGACAACAAAGACTTCACAGTCAAATTCTTTGGCATAATTTTTCACCTGGGCAACATTCTCGTTTGTCTCCCCATCATTTGCAAGATCATCTTCGGAAACATTTGCTGCAAAAATAACCGGCTTGCCAGTGAGAAGATTACAGTCAGCAATAATGGCCTGTTCATCCTCATCTTCAGTTGTAAATGTTTTTGCCAGTCGTCCTTCTTCTAAATGTGCCTTGAGTCGGTTTAAAAGTTCTACTTCCTTCGCAAGTGCCTTATCATTTCTGGCACCCTTACTCTGCTTTGCAATGCGGCGGTCTAACACTTCCATATCGGAAAAAATCAACTCAAAGTTGATAGTCTCAATATCTCTTAAAGGATTCACATTTCCATCTACATGAATGACATTGGAATCTTCAAAACAGCGGACAACATGAACAATTGCATCCACCTCGCGGATGTTAGCAAGAAACTGATTGCCAAGACCTTCGCCTTTTGAAGCCCCTTTTACTAAACCAGCGATATCAACAAATTCAATTGTGGCGGGAACAACTTTGGCGGAATCGTGCATCTTTGCTAAAACGTCTAACCGCTTATCCGGCACCGGTACAATTCCGATATTCGGGTCGATGGTGCAAAATGGATAATTGGCAGATTCTGCTCCTGCTTTGGTCAGAGAGTTAAATAATGTACTTTTGCCTACGTTAGGAAGGCCTACAATACCTAATTTCATAGTGTGTTTTCCTCTTTTCTATCATTAGTTTCCGGTAAGAAAAAGATACCGGAATTATCTTCTGAAATACAAAAACAATTCTATCATAAAATATGGGGAGATGACAAGGGCAAGATAGGGAAGGATAAAAAGAAAGAAAAAAATACAGTTGCTATCTTGCATTTTAGAATGTTATCTGTTAT
>JAUNBT010000195.1:0-2203 GCA_030526985.1 Lachnospiraceae bacterium
GCATTTTCATGCGGTCAGTTCTTTTGGTGAGAAATATGACAGTTTGGCAGACATCATATTTGTAGGAGTATGCTTACTGAAAATACTGCCTGTCATTCATTTGCCGCAGTGGGCCATCTTGTGGATTGTCCTCATTGCAGTTATTAAAGCGATAAATTTGTGGTCTTCCCATGTATATCACAGAAACAAGCTGTTTTTACATACTATTGCAAATAAAATTACAGGTGCCATGCTTTTTCTTACACCGCTTGTACTTATATGGATTCAGCTTGATTATGTATTGCCTGTTGTATGTACAATGGCTACTTTTGCCGCAATACAGGAGGGGCATTACATCAGAACAGGAAAAACGGAGGAAATGTGAAGTGAGAGATATATTAATAACTAGTCCGGCATTTGAGCCAGAAGACCATATTTTGCAAAAAGGATATCTGTACGGAAAATATCAGAGAAAGATTTTCATGTAGATAAAGAGGGAGGATAAGGAAGAGTGATTACAGGAGAATTAAAGAACAGAATAGACAGTCTGTGGGAAATATTTTGGACAGGTGGGTTGACAAATCCGTTGGATGTAATTGAGCAAATGACCTATCTAATGTTTATTCATGATTTGGATGACAGTGATAATACTCATGCGAAGGAAAGTGCAATGTTAGGACTTTCCTATCAAAGTATTTTTTCTAAGGAACTCTCATTGGGGGAAAGAATAGTAGATGGTACGCAATTAAAATGGTCTGTATTTCATGATTTTCCGTCTCAAAAAATGTATTCCGTAGTACAGGAAATGGTTTTTCCTTTCATAAAGAGTCTTCATTCTGATAAAAACAGTGCTTATTCAAAATATATGGATGACGCAATATTCAAAATTCCAACACCGTTGATGTTGTCTAAAATAGTAGATTCTATGGATGAATTATATCAGCAAATGGCTGGCATTAATGGGGAAGATGTGCGAGGAGATGTTTATGAATATCTGTTGTCAAAATTATCAAATTCTGGTGTGAACGGACAGTTTAGAACACCCCGTCATATCATTAAAATGATGGTAGATTTAATGGAACTTGGGGCAGAGGATGTGATTTGTGATCCTGCCTGTGGCACTTCTGGATTTTTAGTGGCTGCAGGAGAATATTTAAGAGCGAACAAAAAAGAAGAAATATTTTATGATAAAGGAAAAAAAGATCATTACATGAACCATATGTTTCATGGCTTCGATATGGATAGGACAATGCTTCGCATCGGTGCCATGAATATGATGACCCATGGAATTGACAATCCTCATATTGAGTATAGAGACAGTTTGTCAGATCAGAACCCAGATAGAAACCAATATTCTTTAATACTTGCGAATCCTCCATTTAAGGGAAGTCTTGATTATGATATCGTTTCTACCGATTTGTTAAAAAAATGCAAAACAAAAAAGACAGAGCTTCTTTTTGTAGAATTATTTGTACAAATGTTAAAAATAGGAGGACGATGTGCATGTATCGTGCCGGATGGAGTTTTGTTCGGTTCTTCAAAAGCGCATAAAGCAGTCAGAAAAGAATTGGTCGAAAATCAAAGACTAGAAGCGATTATTTCCATGCCTTCCGGTGTATTTAAACCATATGCGGGAGTATCAACGGGAATTTTAATATTTACCAAAACAGAACATGGCGGAACAGACCAGGTATGGTTCTATGATATGCAGGCCGACGGTCGAAGCCTGGATGATAAAAGAGGCATCATAGAGGAAAATGACATTCCCGATATTATAGAAAGATTCCATAATCGGGATAAAGAAGGTGACAGAGAGCGCACAGAAAAATCCTTTTTGGTTCCGAAACAGGAAATCATAGAGAATGATTATGATTTATCCATAAATAAATATAAAAAGGTTGAATATGTCGCAGTCGAATATCCACCTACATCAGAAATTATGGATAAAATTATGGAATTAGACAAACAGATTGCGTTAGAATTACAAGAATTAAAAAAATTGTTATAAAAAATAAAGGAAAGGAAAAGCAAATTGAGGTTTGTCGAGGTGATATGAAGTTAAAATTCATACTATAAAATAGAATATATGTTTGACAAGAGTGGTTATAAATGCTATTATAAAAATATAAAAAAGTGCTACCGATAGACGGTTAGCCTGATAGTATTTTTGGTTATGAAATAACCGCCAAGTTTTCTCAGGACTGTGGGCGGTTATTTTTTTGCC
>JAUNBT010000195.1:2213-4034 GCA_030526985.1 Lachnospiraceae bacterium
ATAAAAAGTTACACAAAGGCAAAGAATGCCAATGAGGTTATCTATGGTCAGCATAAGACAGATCCCCCTTTCATAGATTTCCCGAAGGATTTCTATGTAAACTGGGCTATAACTCCCAGATGGAGACTAACCGCCTACCGTTATGGTAGCACCTGGGTTCCCAAGAACCTAAAAACATTATAACAAACATATGTTCTAGAATCAAGATAAACCTGAGATTTGTAGGGTTGATAGATGCGATTAAGTGACATTTGTGAAGTGTATTCTGGATACGCACTAAAATCGTTTAGTGATTCTGAAGAAGGATTGCCTGTTGTGAAAATAGGAAATATTCTTGCAGATGGAACATTAAATTTGACTAAGTGTCAGTATACAAGTGAAGTCGTAAATGAAAAATACTTTTCTAATTATGGCGATATTTATATTGCACTTTCAGGAGCAACTACCGGAAAAATCGGCATAATGAATACTGATAAGAAATACATTATAAATCAGCGAGTTGGAATTGTAAGAAAGAAAATGGATAATATTCCGCAGGGTTATATTAAGTATTTTTTGCTTCATCAAACAGATAGAATACTGCAAGAAGCAGCCGGATGTGCCCAACCGAATATAAGTCCAAAACAGATTGCAGAATATTTGGTTCCGGAAATTCACGAAGAGAAAATGATGTATGTATGTGATACCTTGGATAAGACTAAATGCGTAATTGATTTACAAAAACAGCAATTAGAGCAACTTGATCTTTTAATCAAAGCCCGATTTGTCGAGATCTTTGGTGATCCAGTCTCGAATCCAAAGGGATGGAATAGGATATCACTAGATGATTGCATAGAAAGTATTGATAATGGGAAAAGCTTTATCTGCGATGCAAATGCAAGAACTGATGATAAGCCGGCTATATTAAAATTGAGTTCAGTTACCTATGGAGTTTATAGACCGAATGAAAATAAAGCAATAATCGATGAAAATGATTTTGTTGAAACCGCAGAAGTGCAAAATGGGGATTTATTATTTACAAGAAAAAATACTCCAGAATTGGTTGGAATGTCTGCTTATGTGGAGAAAACGCCTAGGAAATTGATGATGCCAGATTTGATTTTTAGATTAAATACTAAAGATAATTGTAATAAAGTTTATTTGTGGAAATTAATAAACCATGAATTATTTAGAGGACAGATACAAAGTATTGCGAATGGTTCAGCAAAATCCATGTCGAATATATCTAAAGAAAGATTATTAGGATTATCAATTTGTTTGCCACCGTTAGAACTTCAGAATGAGTTCGCAGACTTCGTCACCCAAGTCGACAAATCAAAATTTGATACTGAGATGTTGAATCTTATGGTTCACACCTCAAATCTTATAATAAATTTGGAAAAAATAAAAGGTAAAATACTTGTAATTTCAGGAACAAATGATATGATAAAATAGAAGCATACAAAAAAAACTATGCCAGTATAAAAGAGTTTAACAAGGCTGTTTACGGGTGTTGTAAAGGACAGGGGGAGAGGGGCATGACCAATTTTGATTGTTTTAAATCTGAACCGAAATTTGATTTGTTTATTGACGCTGCAATTTCAGCTGAAAAGATAATACATATTGATCCAGAAGTCTGTATCATCAATTGCCGCAGATCTATGGAATTTGCGATAAAGTGGATGTATTCTGTCGATCAGTCTTTAGAGAGACCGTATCAGGATAATTTGAACAGCTTAATGCATACAGATGATTTTAAAGGAATTGTAGATCGTGATATGTGGAATCGTCTGAATTTTATCCGGCGTATGGGAAATAACGCAGCTCATACAGGGAAAAAGG
>JAUNBT010000195.1:4044-6108 GCA_030526985.1 Lachnospiraceae bacterium
GGCTCTTTGCTTGAAGGACTTGTTTATTTTTATGGACTTTATTGCCTATTGCTATTCTAAACATTATGAACAGCGTGATTTTGATATAAAGCTTTTGGAAAAGGGAAAAGAAAAAAAGCGAACAGAGGTGCCAGAAGAATTTGCTGACATTGATTTTAAAGCGTTACTTGCGGAAAATCAGGCATTAAAAGAGGAATTGACAAAGCGCAGGGAAAACCAGGCACCGGAATATATCTCAAAGCCAATGGATGCCACAGAATATGAGACACGTAAGATTTACATAGATTCTATGCTGGTAGATGCTGGATGGACGGAAGGGAAAGATTGGGCAAATGAGGTAAGAGTGCAGGGAATGCCTAATAAATCCAAAGAAGGATTTGTAGACTATGTTTTGTATGATGATGCATACAGACCATTGGCAATTATTGAGGCAAAACGAGCTTGTGTGGATGTTTCTGCAGGGCGGCAGCAGGCTAAATTATATGCAGATTTATTAGAACAGCAGTATAATAGAAGACCAGTTGTGTTTTTGACAAATGGATTTGAAACTCGGATTATAGATGGTCAGTATCCGGAAAGAGTTTGTGCGGCAATATACTCAAAAAGAGATTTAGAAAAGTGGTTTAATCTTCTCTCTATGAGAACAAGCTTAAATCACATTGTAATTGATAAAAAAATAGCAGGACGATATTATCAGGAAGCAGCGATTAAGGCGGTTTGTGACTGCTTTGGAAATAAAAACAAAAGAAAAGCACTGCTTGTTATGGCCACTGGCTCTGGAAAGACGAGAACGGTGATAGAACTGTGTAATGTACTATTAAATGCCGGGTGGATAAAGAATATTTTGTTTTTGGCAGACCGTAATTCCCTTGTAACACAGGCAAAAAGAAATTTTGTGAATCTGCTTCCAGACCTTTCATGTGTAAATCTTGTGGAAGAAAAAGATAATTATCAGGCGCATTGTGTATTTTCAACCTATCAGACCATGATTCATATGATTGATGATGCAAGAAATGAGGAAGGAAAAATATTTTCTTGTGGTCATTTTGATTTGGTGATTTGCGATGAGGCACATAGATCAATTTATAATAAATATAGAGATATTTTTACGTATTTTGATGCTCCTTTAGTCGGTCTTACGGCTACACCAAAAGATGAGATTGATAAAAATACTTATTCCATCTTTGAGTTGGAAAGTGGTGTGCCAACTTATGGGTATGAGCTGGCACAGGCGGTCAAGGACAAATATTTGGTAGATTATCAATCAATTGAAACGACACTGAAGTTCATAGAGCAGGGGATTGTGTATGATGAATTGTCAGAGAAGGAGAAAGAAGCATTTGAAGATACATTTGCAAATGGGGACGGAAAAAATCCAGATGATATCAGTGCTTCTGCAATTAACACATGGTTGTTTAACAGGGATACAATTAGTAAGGTGCTCCATATTTTAATGACGGATGGTCTTAAAATAAATTATGGAGAGTCTATAGGAAAAACCATTATATTTGCAAAAAATCACAATCATGCAGAAAAAATATATAAAATATTTTATGAAGAATATCCTCATTTACCAGATGATTATGTCAAGGTAATCGATAATCACATTAAATATGCACAAAGTGCAATTGATGAGTTTTCAGACCCGAAAAAAAGACCACAGATTGTAATTTCCGTGGATATGCTAGATACCGGAATTGATGTTCCCGAAGTGCTGAATCTGGTGTTTTTTAAAAAAGTAATGAGTAAAGCAAAATTCTGGCAGATGATAGGAAGAGGAACCAGGTTATGTCCTGGCCTGATGGATGGGAAAGATAAGGAAAAGTTTTATATTTTTGATTTTTGTGGTAATTTTGATTTCTTCCGGATGGGAGGAGGAAAGGAAACGGCAAGCAAACTGGCTCTGCAAGGTGCTATTTTTAATCTTGAGTTTCAAATTGCATTTAAATTACAAAATATCGAATATCAAACCCCTCGATTGATTGTTTACAGAGATAAACTTATTGAGATAATGACCAATAAAGTGAGACAATTGAATAAAGAAAATTTTGTTGTACGCCAGCA
>JAUNBT010000196.1 GCA_030526985.1 Lachnospiraceae bacterium
GAAATTTGTATACCAGCAAAAGAAAAAGTTAAAGGAACAGAAGGCTAAATCGGTAAAGGTGACGGTGAAAGAGATCCGTTTCGGCCCCCAGACCGATGATCACGACTACAACTTTAAACTGAAACACGCCATGAACTTTCTGAACGAAGGTTCAAAAGTGAAGGCATTTGTATTTTTTAAAGGGCGCTCTATCCTGTTCAAAGAGCAGGGAGAAGTATTATTGTTACGTTTCGCCAACGATCTGGAAGAGTATGCCAAGGTAGAATATATGCCTATCATGGAAGGTAAGCGTATGTCAATCATGCTCTCCCCTAAAAAGGCGGCACCCGGTGCCAAAAAAGAAAACAAAGGGGAAGAATAATGACTGTTCTTCCTCCTTGCTTTTACCGTTTTCCTGCCAATATTTTTCTCACGTTCACTTTCCTGTAAACTGTTTTAAGTCCAGATTCGGGTCAATTCTATGTGGGGTGTAAACCAACTCATCCCATGTCACTTTCTCTTGTTTCGAAGCAGCTTCCCTTCCCAGGATAGCTGTGAGGGTGGAGTTACAACCCGATTCCAACTGGTTGAGATATTTCCCGGTGGTAATACTGTCGATAAATGCTTTTCCCTTATTGGGATCAGCATCATCGAGCGAGGAAGAACTCGCTCCCTGGGCGATCGATTCCGGTGTGAGTTCTGCTGCAGAACGTACGATCCCCGAATCCCATTTGTGTGTGCCATTAATGAAAACGCCGCCACTGTAGTGGGCTTCTGCGATACCTTCCGTGCCGATGAACCGGGCACATACATCCCCGAAGACTTTTCCGAATTTTGCAGAATGTACGGACACGTTTATGTCGCCCGGATATTTATAGATTACCTGGTAATTCGTCCATGCATTCCCGAAATCGGGTCCGCCCTTTTTGGTGCCGTCTCCTATGGCATACATTGGGGTAGTACCTAATATCCAGTTACAGGTGTCGATCATGTGGATAGCCTGGTCCAGATAGCAGCCGCCTGATATTTCATGGAAATGATAGTGGTTACGGATACGCATTTCGTCGTATGGCATCCCTTCATGTGGAATGATGGGCGCTCCCGATGAAAAATAATATAACTGTACCGTGACGATCTCCCCGATATCCCCTCTTTTTATTCTTTTGCCCATCTCGGCATAGGGAGTGGCGAATTTGACCTGGAAACCGTCGAATGCCGAAAGACGATTCCCTATATTCCGTGCTGTTTTTATAATCTGTTGGCAGCCGTCGGCATCTATGGCCATCGGTTTCTCACAATAGACATGTTTCCCGGCAGCAACCGTATCTTCCAGCATCTGTGGATGTGAATAACCCGGAGAGGCGATAATGACTGCATCCACATCCTTGTTCTCCAATAATCTGAGGTATGCGTCATGGCCAGAATAGGTGTTGTTTTTCCCGACCGGAGCATAATTCCTTTTCTGATTGAGCGTATTGGCAAAAGTAATACCTTGCTCTAATTTGTCGTCGAAAAGATCGGCCAACGCAACGACACGGATATTGGCATTTTCCGACATACTTCCAAGAATACCTGCAGCACGGTTGCCGCATCCCACTAATCCGATCCTTACCGCGGAATTATTGTTCGAGGCAAAAACTATTTCAGGCTTTAAAACAGTCAGCGTGGAGAGTATAGATGCGCCCCTGATAAAATTTCTTCTGTTCATAGTAAATATTTTCAATGAGTTAGATATATAAATATATTATTGTTATCAATGTCATTGACCGGATAGGCAAATGTACTAACTATTTCGGTAAGCAACGCAGTCGGAAAACAGATTTATCTGTATTTCTATTACACCCTGTTGACATCTCTTTTGCCTCTTTGGACGAAAATACCCCTTTGTGACCTTTTATAGAGAGGTTTTGTATGATTGTTGCATGTATATTTCTGGATTAAAAAATTATTGTACTATGGCAACAATTCGTGTAAAATTAAGAGTATCGACCGTACCGGGCAAAGCCGGGTCGATTTATTATCAGGTTATTCATCGCAGACAGCATGTTCAACTGACATCTTCCATAAAACTATATTCTCATGAATGGGATACACAGAATGCACGTGTCCGTATTAACGGAGAAAAAGTCTCTTTTCTGTTGGCCGCGCAAAGGACAATAAATGCCGACCTGGCTGTTCTTCATGACATCATTTCCCGGAAAGAGGCCGTCGGCGTTCCTTATGATGTAGCTGATATCGCTTTTGCGTTCCGTGCGGGTATACCTGCCAAAGAAGATTTTTTCTTATACATGGAAAAACGTATAGGCAGATTAGAAGAGGAAAATGCTCATGGAACAGCACTTAATTACCGGAGGGCATATCGTAGTTTCGCGGCATTTCTGGGCAAACAATATTTACCATTTCCCGCATGTACCGAAATACTCATCAGTGAATATGAACAATGGCTCCGTCAGCGTAAAATAAAACGGAATAGCAGCTCATTTTATATGCGTATCCTGCGTGCGGTTTATAATTCGGCTGTGTCCGACGGATTGGCCCCGGCCGGGAATCCTTTCCGGAAAGTATACACGGGCATAGATACCACTCGTAAACGGGCGGTGGGCAAACAAATCATCAAACAGTTAAAAAAACTGGATCTGACAGAAATCCCGGTTTTGACTTATGCCCGCGATCTCTTTTTAGTCAGTCTCTATTTGCGGGGAATGGCGTTCGTGGATATGGCCTATTTGCAAAAATCCGATATCCAGTATGGAGTTGCGACTTACATCCGGAGAAAAACCGGAATACGGCTAAGTATCAAGATGGAACCCTGTCTACAGGAGATCATAGACCGCTACCAGGAAAAGACAATCCATACACCGTATGTTTTGCCCATTATTACGAGTCCCGACGAGAAGCAGGCGTACCGTGAATATCAGAATGGTTTGAGTTATTATAACAAGCAACTTAAACGATTATCAGAGATGTTAGGATATAATATCCCCCTTTCATCATATACACCGCGTCATACCTGGGCAACAACAGCACGCGACAATAATATTCCTTTATCGGTTATCAGCGCGGGGATGGGACATTCTTCCGAAAATATAACACGAATTTATCTTTCATCCTTGGATAATTCGGTCATAGACAAAGCAAACCATAAAATAATCTCTGTGTTCAATTGACCTGTTCCGGGAAGAAATGGGAGAAATTGTGAATGGTTAAAATACCCTATTCTGCTCCAGAAACAGGACTTTATTTTATACAAAGATCATACTGTCCTATTAAAATCTCGTAGAGTTCTTTGAAATATTTGAAATTTAGTCAATTAAAGTCGTTTTTCGATTAAACGGATTTCAATTCTCATCTTTGTTGTTCTTAAAAAGAACAGCAATGCATAAGGATAAATTCGTTTTCGCTCAATTGGTCTGTTTCCTCGACAGGAACAAGTTTAACTACATTGTGCGCAAATATGGTGGGGACAAGTATGTGAAACATTTCACTTGTTGGAACCAGTTACTTGCCCTGATGTTCGGTCAACTCTCCAACCGGGAAAGTCTGAGGGATCTCGTCGTTGCCCTTGAAGCACACCACTCCAAGTGCTATCATCTGGGGATGGGCAGGAACGTATCAAAATCATCCTTGTCCAGAGCCAACCAGGATAGGGACTATCGCATTTTTGAAGAATATGCCTACTTTCTGGTAAGGGAAGCCCGACAAAAACGAAAAATAGATATTTTCAAACTTGAAGGAAACGTCTATGCTTTCGATTCGACGACAATAGATTTATGCCTTGCGGTCTTCCAATGGGCAAAGTTTCGCAAAAGCAAAGGCGGCGTCAAGCTCCATGTATTATATGATGTGGAAACACAGATACCGACATTTTTTCATATTACCGAAGCTTCCGTACACGATTCGAAGGCCATGAAGCAAATCCCGTATGAGTCCGGTTCCTACTATATATTTGACCGTGCATACAACAACTTCAAGATGCTGTATAAGATTCATCAGATAGAAGCCTTCTACGTAGTCAGGGCAAAGAAGAATCTTCAATACAAGACCGTCAAGTGGAAGCGCAGGCTACCCGAAAATGTGCTTTCCGACATGACAATCGAACTGGCCGGATTCTATCCGAAACAATATTACCCCGGACCAATCCGCATGGTCAGATACTGGGATGAAGAGCAGAAACGTGAATTCGTATTCCTGACCAATGCAACGCATATTTCTGCACTCCAGGTTGCAGATCTTTACAGGAATCGCTGGCAAATCGAGCTTTTCTTCAAATGGCTGAAGCAGCACCTCAAAATCAAAAAGTTTTGGGGTACCACTGAAAATGCCGTAAGAATACAGATCTATGCCGCCATATGTACCTACTGCCTGGTGGCAATCGTTCAACACGATATGAAACTTGACAGAAGCACGTACGAAGTTCTCCAGATATTAAGTATCTCGTTGACCGATAAAACGCACCTTCGAGAACTTTTTGACAAAACTAAATTTCAAAATGACAAAGAACGATTCGGGCTCAATAGGCCTAATTTATTTGATTTTTAATAACGTCCCAATTTTTATGGGACACTAATGATCATTTTTATTATCTTTAAAGTTCTGACACTAAAGACTTTAAAGATGAATGACTATACTAGCCAAACCAAAGATAATAACTTTTCTATTAACAAACACTCCCTCCAAGCTATTTTTGGAATCCCGGGTGTTGAATTTTATAATTCCGTTATAAGAGATAATTTGATTCTACTGTCAGCTCGTCTTAAAGCCAAGACAGCAAAATGTCCCTCTTGCGAAAAAAGGAGTAAAAGTGTTCACTCATCATATATGCGCAAATTAACTGATCTTTCATCATCCGGCAGAGCAGTTAAAATTATATTTAAAGTGAGAAAGTTTAGATGCCGTAACAGTAGTTGCACTCAAACAATTTTCTCTGAACAACATCTGCCCTTAACACAAAGATACTCACGACTTACAGAACGCACAACTCACTATTTGCAAAGACTGCTGGTTGAGGTCTCTGCTCGTAAAGGTGAGTATATAAGCAGTCTCTTCTCAATAAAACAGAGCAGTTCTACCTGTCTTAGAATCGTTAAGTCTATCGAAATGCCCGATTATAACGAACTAACTACTATAGGAATTGATGATTGGGCATACAGAAAAGGTAAAACCTATGGTACTATTATTGTAAATGCGATTAATCACCGTCCCATAGAACTACTTAAGGGTAGAGACAAAGAAGAAGTTGCAGATTGGCTCAAAGATCATAACTCCATATTATATATAACAAGGGATCGATCAAGCAGCTATTCTAATGCTATAGAATCAGGGGCCCCTAAAGCTGCACAAATAGCTGACAGGTTTCATTTGGTGAAAAACCTGGGAGATCACATAGCACATGAGATACGATTGGAATATAAAACCATTAAAAATAGTTGGTTGGCGCACAGGAAGAGTCTTTGCCAAAGCAATGAAAATATCAGTTCTTTAAGTAGTGGAGATCTCGAAGATACAAGCGATTCTCCATACCACAAACATACCAATTGTGTTAACCATAGAAAACAGGAGTTGTTTAACAGGATTCATGAACTTAAAAAACTCAATTACTCTCAAAGATCGATTGCCAAGGCTTTAAACATTAACCGTAATACAGTAAGATATTATTTTGAAATGGAAGAGTTGTTGCCACGAGCAACCATCTATTATAATAATTATGGAGATTTTATAGACCTGATTAAGAAAGGTTGCAGTCAGGGGTTAAGTGTAAGAACTATATTTGTGTCTGTAAAAAAACAGGGGTTCAAGGGTAATCAAACATCTTTTTATCAGTGGTTCAACAGACACTTCCCGGAATATCAGTCTAAGAAAAGAATATTAGCACCGCTCAGTTCTTCCCCTGTAGTTTATGAGACAACCCGATTTAACAGTATGTCACACAACAGACTTGCCATTCATTTAACAAACAGTGAATGGGGTGTTTCAAAGGAAACAGGTGAGTGTAGTAAGTCTCACATACTAGCAGAGGAGATTATTAACTCCTCACTGCTACTAAAAAATATGAGAGAAGCATACAACACTTTTAGAGAGGTTTTATACAGCGGAGATGAGCTCAAATTAGACCAATGGCTGGAAA
>JAUNBT010000197.1 GCA_030526985.1 Lachnospiraceae bacterium
AAAACACCTTCTCTAATACAAACTCTTCCTGTATCAACATATCCACGTTATCATCACAAAGTAATATATTCATATTGCTCACCCTCATTTACTCTTTACCTTTGAAAATTATAGCATATGTTCTATAAGTTAACAGATTGACAAATCTCAATGGAATTTTTTCAAATTCTTTCGGATCCTTTAAAATGTCTGCTGCCGTTGATACATTTGACTTTGGCATACCATCCAACAGTTTCTTATGCAACATATCAAAAGCTTTTCGTCCTTCTTCTGTCTCCAATAACTCCTGTTTTTTTACGCTCTTTTATCTTCTTCCGTTATTTTTCTAATCACCTTACACGGCACGCCTGCTGCCACAACATTTGCCGGAATATCCTTAGTGACAACGCTTCCAGAACCCACAATCGTGTTATCTCCAATCGTTACTCCCTGATTGATATGCACTCCCGCTCCAATCCATACATTATTTCCGATTTTCACCGGCTTTGCATAGCAATATCCGTCTGCTCTCTCTTTCGCATTCAGAGCGTGATTTGATGTATAGATTCCCACTCTGGGGCCAAATAAAACATGATCGCCAATTTCGATTCCACCACCATCGAGCATCACACAGTCAAAATTTGCGTAAAAGTGATTTCCAATCGAGATGTTGTATCCAAACTCACAGCGAAAATTCGGTTCAAAATACACATCCGTCCCCATGCTTTTTAGCAGTCTTTTCAATATTGCTTCTCTTTCTTCCGCAGAGGTGCCAAAGCTTGCATTGTATTCATTTGTTAACAAAACCGCCTGTTTTCTTGCCTCCACAAGTTCTTTCGTCAAATCATTGTACATTTCACCCGTAAGTATAAATTGCTTTTGTTCCTCTAATGTCATATTCTTCTCCAATCAAGCTATTTCATAATCTGAAATTCTAATTCGGTAGCTAACAGCAGAAGCCAAAATACAAAGCAGCAAATCCATCATCCAGATTAGTCCATAGCTCCCTGTAACATTTAACAGCAGTCCTGCCATCCATGTACTAACAAATGCACCTATTTGATGGCATACAAAAACCATCCCAAACAGAAATGCCATATTGATAGCCCCAAATTTATGGCTGATAATTTCAGAAGTAGGAGTTACTGTTGCATCTCCGCTTAAACCTAACAGAATTGCAAACGCAACTATTGTTCCAATATTTTTTGGCAGAAGGAAAATAAATACCGCTATAATAACCACTCTGAACAGATATAGACTTCCCAGTACATTCTTCAGAGATATTTTTGAGCAAACCAGCCCACAAAGAAATGCTCCTGTCATTGTTCCTATTCCAAAGGTTGTATAAGCGAATGCCGCACACTGCTTACCAATACCATAAGAGATTATTTGCGAATAAAGGTGATTTTGAATCAACGACATATGAAATCCGCAAGTGGCAAACCCTATCATCAAATACCGATATGTTCGATGTTGTGTTGCTTTTTTGAATATCCCCAAGAACGAATTTCCTTTTTCTCCTTCTGCACTTGTGATTTCGCTTGCGCGACTGCAATTCATACGGCTTATTTTACAGGCAACAGGTAAAAGAAGGATGGCGGGAATACTCAATACCAGCATTGCCCTTGTCAGTCCTATAGCTGTTATCAGTTGTTCCATAATCGGTGACATCAGAGAACTGCCGATGCCACTGCTGGCATTCACGATGCCGGAAACCACCGCAGCTTTGCTTTTAGGAATAAATGGAGAAATCGCCCCCATGACTATGCCAAAGCATACCGCACCCGTTCCTGCCGATAGGAGTATACCAAGCGTAAGTATTAACAGAAAAGCTGAACGGGAGAAAGCCGACAAGATAAATCCGAATGCCAGCAATAGCAATCCTGCTTTCAGCACAAATCCATTTGAACGCTTGATTGCCACCATTCCAAACAATGGCTGTGTAAAACCGTAAACCAGCTCACCGATTGCCACCACCATACTGATTTTGTCATAGGGTAGTCCGGCATGAGTTGCATATGCATTCAGAAGTATGCCATAATTCATCCGTATGCCTAATGACAAAGCGAAGAGCAAACAGCCTCCAATTACAAACGTGATATAGGAATGCGAGCCTTTTTCTCTCTTACTCACCGCTGCTTTCCCTAAGAATGGCGAGGCTTCTATCTGCAACTCTGCTTTTGAAAACAAGACTGCTTTTCCCGCTACTTTGATTCTTTTTCCCTGCCTTTCACAATAAAGCACACCGCTTCTGCGTGATGCCTGATATGCAACAAGGTCATTTTTATTCAGCTTGTCCGCCCACAGCGGAATCACATGGCAATGTCCCGAACCGCACACTGGATCTTCTGTAACATTCAATTTCGGTGCAAAACTGCGTGTTGCGCAATCATAATCTGTCCCTTTTGCTGTAATATGCAATAAAAGACCGTTCAATTTCTTTATTGTTTCCATATCCGGATTTACATGACGAACTTGCTGTTCATTTTCCAGAACACAAACTAAATCTCGTCCCATCCAGGCTTCCAACGGTCTTACACCGATTGCCTGCTCCATTTCATCGGTAACTGCAATTGCCGACATATCATAAGCAGGCATATCCATTTCATATTTGTCACCTTTTTTCAATACGGTAAGCACACCGCTTTTTGTATGAAATGAAACAATCTTCCGATCGCTTTCCACAAAGTTCAAAATCACATATGCCGTTCCGAGAGTGGCGTGACCGCATAAATCAATCTCGCCGCCCGGGGTAAACCAACGAAGCTCATAATCTTCTCCATTCTTTACCGCAAATGCGGTCTCCGAAAGGTTATTTTCTCCCGCAATATTCATCATCATACTTTCCGGCAGCCACTTATCCATCACGCAAACTGCCGCTGGATTTCCTCTAAATACAGTATCCGTAAAGGCATCCACAATATATTGTCTTATCATCTCATTCACCTGCCCGACACTTATAAATATTTTTTTCCTGCGTCAAAGGCTTTCCCAATCACATGGTCAAAAGCTATATACTTATGCCCAACCGGGTCTAAGCCAATTGGTGCAAGTTTTTCTACCGACACTTCCCCATTGTCATCTAAAACAGTTTTCTCTGCGCAAATACCTTTTATTTCACCAATTACCATAAGATGCGGACCAATTTCCTTTGTATCATATACCCTGCACTCAATCGATACAGGATACCTATCAAGAATCGGCGCATTTACATTTTTGCTTTTTGTGACGGTCATGCCGACCTTGACAATCTTGTCCTCCTTACTCCCCGAAATAAGCCCAAAATAATCGGAGATTTCCATTAAGTCTTCACCGCCGATATTTATCGTGAATGCTCCGGTTTTGAGGACATTTTCACGAGTTTTTCTTCCCGCGTTCAAGCTTATTTGAATGCAAGGCGGTACAGAACCACAGACTCCGCCCCATGCGGCATTCATAGCATCTACGCTTCCATCCTCATTATATGTAGCCACAATAAATACCGGAGCCGGAAAAGTCATCGCTTTTGCTTTTAGTTGTTTTTTCATTTTACTCTACACTCCTTGCTTCTAATATTTCCAGCATAATATCTGCCGGGTCGATGATCGGAATTTCAGCAATAGTCGACAATTCAGACATAAGATAAGGAAAATGCGTACACCCCAATATAATACAGTCGCACCCGGCTTTTTCTGCAAAATCCGCTAATTCTGTTAATCCGTTTTTCTGTATAACTTCCTTTGGAGAAAGACCATTCTCAATATCAATTGCAGCCGACAGGTTATATGTTCCACAGACCTCTACTGCTGAATTTCCTTCCTGCAAACTTTTTTCAATTCCTTCCAATGCTCCAATAGTAGCAGCCCACACACAAGGCTTTTTATATGCTTTTCCAAGTCGCTTATATGCTTGAAGCGGTGTAATTGCCCCCACATCATTTTCCGCACACAGCTTTTCCACATCAACATAGCCGCATATTGAGTTGGCATAAAAAACTATAGATTTGATTTCATGCCTTTTTATTTGTTTTATCAGCTTTGTGATATAGGCAGCCCTTTCATTTTCCTTTCTCTGGAAAAATTGACTGCACTGGACAGAATCTTCTTTAACTGGGCACATAATAACCTCGTATCCTTGACTTTCAAAAAAAATTCCGCCCATTTCCGTATCTGTTATCGTATCTGCTATCACACCTATTTTCTCTTTCATTGGTACACCTCCACTTGTAATTATTATACCGCTATGCTATAATTAGAAAAAGTAAAACATTTCAAACGATTTGTTCAATAACTTTGAATGATAAGAATTTACATATACATGGGTGATATTTATGGAACTAAACTATTTGAGAACCTTCAAAACAATCACAGAATCAAGCAGCTTTGCTGATGCTGCCGAAAAACTGAATTATACCCGTTCTACCATAACTTTTCAGGTACAGCAGCTTGAGAAAGAGTTCGGAATTACTCTGTTTGAAAAAATCGGAAAGAGAATGATTTTAACGCAGGCAGGGAAGGATATTCTTCCATATATCGAATTCATCTTGAATAACTATGAACAGATTTTGATTTATGGTAACAAGAAAACAGAAAAGCTTCGTGTGGCTGTTCCCGAAAGTCTTTTGACCTATCGTTTTCAGCCCATCATCCAAGCATTCAAAAAGAAAATGCCACTTGTTGACTTAGAGATTCAAACACAATCCTGCTACAACATGAATCAAATTCTACTGAGTGGGAGCTCCGATATTGCCATCCATTATGATGTCAGTCAAACAGACCAGAATATTTTTAGTAAGACAATTACTGAATACCCGCTTACCTTTTTTGGTTCACCTCTGTTATCAGATGAAGAAAAGGATTTTTTAACTCCAAACCAAACAAAAGCCTTCGGCTTTATTGATATAGAGATAGATGGACTTTATCGACATTCGCTTGATCAAATGATATCAGAACGAAATATCGTTCTTTCTAATGACATGGTACTTGGCAGTATTGCAGCAATCGTTCAATGCACCAAAATGCGCTTGGGCGTTTCTGTTCTTCCCAACTTCACGGTGGAAAAGGAATTGAAAGCTGGAGAGTTAATCTCGCTTAATAGCGAATTGTCACCCTCAACTGTATCAGTAATGTACAGTTATCACTCGCACAAACGGTTGTCCCTAGCCATGCGCTATTTTTTGGATTTGGTGGAAAAATTGCTTTAATAGCACTTGATTCTGTTGCTGAGCGACAAACCTAACACATGATATGGCAGTATGTTTTTGACAGCTTTACAGCATGGAAAGGGTCGAACCGAAAAAATAGATGAAAGAGAAAAAGCACGACAGCACACCCAGTTTCGTACTGATTGTGTAGCCGTGCTTTGCTTCTATTATTTTTGCTTTATATTCTTTATCATTTGGTAAAGGAGATCGGCCATATATTCGACATTTTCTTTTTTTCCTCGTTCAATCCATTTCTGAATCATACTATGGGTTCCAGATAAAAGAAATTCTTCTACATACTCAAAGGCAACTTGATCAAGAGTTCCATCGCTACGTTCAAAAATGCTGAGAGCCTTCATGTTAGTTTCCTTAAACGCAGAACTGTGGTGTTAGTATAAAGTAGTGGACACATTAAATCGAACTAAGTAAAATAATATTTAGTTAAAAAAGGATGTGTCCATTATGGGAAAGGGCAAAAGATACGATCAAGAATATAAAGATATGATAGTGGGAGATATTACATATATTCATACTATCAAAGATGGTTGGTGCTATTTAGCTTCTGTTTTAGATTTACACTCTAAAAAAATAATTGGCTACGCTTTCGGTAAAAGAATGACTAATGATTTAGTTGTTAAGGCTTTAAAAAATGCCTATCACAAGCAAAATCCTAATCCAAATAAGCAGTTACTCTTCCATACAGACTTAGGCTCTCAATACATTAGTAATGATTTAAAAGAGCTATGTAAAGAATTTAATATTATACAATCATTTAGCAAAAAAGGCTGTCCGTATGATAATGCCGTATAGAATCTTTCCATTCTTCACTAAAGAAGGAGGAAATCTATAGAAATACATACCGCACCTTCGAAAAAGCTAATATATGTATATTTAAATATATTGAAAGTTGGTATAACAGAAAAAGGCTAC
>JAUNBT010000198.1 GCA_030526985.1 Lachnospiraceae bacterium
ATAAAATTATTATATCAGGAGGGAGTCTTTTGTATGAAAAAGTTTCATACTTTTATCGAAAAGGCCTCAGCTATATCTGTAAAATCTGATCGTGCTTACTATATTCTTTCCATGGATTTCGAGAATTTTCAATCCATTAATTACTATTATGGTTTTTCATCAGGGAATGAATTACTTTTAACGTTTTCTGATTATCTAAGGGAACAGGACTGGGCCGTTTTAACAGACCGGACCTATGCAGATCATTTTTTCTGCTTTGCCGCTCTTCCATATGACAGTGCTGATCATGAGGCTATTTTCAATCAATTTATCCGTACATTTATAGAAAAAGAACAATCAAACTACAAAAATTGTCCACTTCATATTTTCTGTGGAATCTGCCTTTTAGATGATACAATAGAACAAACGATGCAGGAGGCAGACTTTTGCCGCCGGGAGGCAAAAACACTAAAATCAGATTCCGTTCTCATGTATTCCCAGACACTGCGCAGATCTTTGGAAAAACAAATTGCACAGGAGAATACCGTGCGCTACGCTTTAGAACATAAAGAACCGATTATCCCGATTTCCGTCAATTTGTCCCGGCTTCATATTTTAGACCGAAATACTGCCCAAGCTCTTCATTCCATTGCACAGTCCTATCAGATTCCACCCCGTTATCTGGAATTTGAACTGACAGAGACAATTTTGACAGACGAATTTTCAGATGCAAAATATCTGGTTGATTCTCTCAGAAATTACGGCTACAGTGTTTCCATTGACGATTTTGGTTCCGGATATGCCGGGATTACTGTATGGCAGCAGTTAACTTTTGACACCTTAAAACTGGATCGGGCTTTTCTTTCTGAAACCGGAGATTTAGACCGAAAGAACAAAGCTCTTGTTCCAAGTATTATTAACACGGCCCACCGCCTCGGAATTCATGTAATCTGCGAAGGAGTTGAGACAAAGAGCCAGTGCGACTATCTGCTTCATCTCGGCTGCACAAAAGTACAGGGTTACTATTTTTCCAAACCAGTACCGGAAACCGATTTTTTTGCCCGTTATGCAGATCTTAATGGGTATTATCCACTGGATTTTTCTCTGTCCAAAGAAGACGATACCGAAGACAGTGAGGAGAATGTTTTTGACACAACAAACAGACATTATAACAAAAATCTTTTTACCTCTTTTGGAATCATACTTGCCTCCCTTTTTTTACTGACACTTTCTACTATTTATATCCTTCTTGAAAACAGAATCACGGTAGAAGAGCAGTTTTCCCAGTTGGCATCCGAAACGCTGTCGGAATATACTGTAGCTGGAAATAAACAGATTACTTCCTGTATCGAACGTTTAAAATCCAATCTTTTATCAACGTCGATTCTGGTCCGGGAAAGTACCAGTAAGAATAATATTGATTCTTATATTCATGCTTTAAATGAAGTCAGTGAAAAGCAAGAATCCTACCAGTATATTTCTGCTGACTATTATGAGAAAAGTAAAGAATCTGGAAAAATTCCAAAAGAAGATCTCAAGGTCTACGAGAAACTTGAACAGGGAGAAACTGTAATCACTAATCTGCGCTACTCAAAACGATATGACTCCTACTATGTCGGAATTGCTGTCCCTATCCTAAAAAACAAATCTTTTTTTGGAGCCCTCTACGCAAATCTTGAAATGGATGATCTGTTGGATTCCATAGACGGTTCCATTGGAAAGGAGAATCAGGCACTCCGTATTATAACTGATCAGAATGGGTATCTCCTTCTTTTATCAGGAAATAAAGCAAATAACCTGGATTTAAAAACCGGCGATAATATACTGAGCAAAGCTAGTCTGCCTTTTTCTGACGAAACGGCAAAGCAACTGAAAAAAGCCTATTCTAAGGATGAGACTACGGTAGTCCCCCTCGGTTCCTATGATGGAAATCCCTATTTTATGGTTGTTTCTGATCTTGGATTTAATGGGTACCATTACGTCGTCTGTGCATCCATGGCGGAAACATCTACCTTTGCCTCTGCTGTAATTGAAAAGAACAACCGCTATTTTTTTATTTTAGCTGTTGCTTTTCTGCTTACAAATCTTGCTGTTGTGCTGTCAATCATACACACCTACTTTATCAGCCAGCGGGATTATGATAAATACTCTCTTTTGGAAAAATTTTCTGACACTGTTTTGTTTGAATACAGCTACAAAACAGACAAGCTGCGTCTGACTCCCAATGCAGATCAGCTTTTAAAAATCCGAAGTTTTGAAATCGACCACTTTTCTAAACAGCTTGATGTTCTTAATATTTTTACCGGAGACAGCAGTATCATCGCTCAGGCATTGAAAAACAAAAAGCGGAAAGGCCAGCAGGAAATCCGTCTGCGTTTTTTAAGACCGGATGACACTTATTTCTGGGGAATGGTACATTTTATTTACTCTTTCGATGTTAGAAAAAATCCTGTTATTGTAGGAAAAATAACAGATATCGATAAAATCAAGGCAAAAGAAGACATTTTAAAGGAACGGGCAAGACATGATCTTTTAACTGCTCTTATGAACAAGGGGACCATTGAACAGGAAATTTCTGAGTATCTTAAAATAACAGAAACCGGTCTTTTATTTATTATCGATCTCGACGATTTTAAACAAATCAACGATACTTACGGCCACCCCTGTGGTGATAATGTTTTACAGGTGACTGCCCAGTGTATCCAGACTGTTTTTTGTGAAAACGCATTGACCGGCCGGATTGGCGGTGATGAATTTATGATTTTCTTACCGGACGTTTCCAGCAAAAATCAGGCAGAGCAAAAATGCCGCAGTCTGTTTCTTACTTTTGAAAACAGCCTGCGGGCTGAGAATCTGCCTGTAGTCACAATTAGTGTGGGAATTGCCTGTTATCCGGAAAACGGAAGTACTTTCTCCTCTCTTTACCATACTGCAGACCAGCTTCTATACAAAGCAAAAAAGGGCGGAAAAAGCCAATTTTATTTCTATGAAAATGAGGAAAAAACGCAAGGGAAAATATAGAAAATCTATGGAAACGAAACAAATAATATGCTATGATGCAGGTAGACTTATTTGGGTAGTTAAAATATGTTATAAGATCGCATATGCTTCTATATTAATCCAGCATATGCCAGGGAGAACGAATGAGATACGAAGAATATGATTCCCTGATTATGGGAGAAGAAAATTGCATCTGTTATATAACAGATTTAGAAAACTATGATATGATTCATCTGACAAAGAAAGGCATGGAACTATATAATATCTCTTCTCCGGAAGAATACATCGGTCAGAAGTGCTACCGGATTTTACAAGGATTAGAAGAGCCATGCCCTTTTTGCACGAACAAAAAACTGATTCCCGGTGAAAAATACTGCTGGGAACATTATAATGAAAAACTAAATCGATGGATGGGAATTGAAGACAGCCTTGTTCAAATTGACGGGAAGTATTTTCGTCTTGAACATGCCCGGGATATCACTCTCCAAAAGGAGCAGTGGAAACGACTGTCTGACCAGCTTACAGTTGAAGAGATTCTGGTAGAATGTGTCCAGATTTTGGCAAGTGAAGATAATTACGACACTGCATTTCAGCGTTTTTTAGAACGATTGGGCCGCTATTACCGGGCCAATCGGGCCTATATTTTTGAATTTGAGCTGGATAAGGGACTGATTCATAATACCTACGAATGGTGTGCGGCAAATGTCACCGCAGAGATTGATAATCTGCAGAATCTTCCGATTGACTGCATTTCAAACTGGTTAAAAAAATTTAAGGAAACCGGAGAATTTTTTATCACCTCTTTAAACCAGGTAATAGACAAAGAGTCGGAGGAATATAAATTACTTGTTGCTCAGGGAATCAACAGTCTTTTAGCCGCTCCTCTTTACACAGATAATCAGATTGTGGGATTTATCGGTGTTGACGACCCGACAAACAGTACCGATGATCTGACCCTTCTTCGGGCATCCTCCAGTTTTGTCATTGAAGAACTAAAGAAGCGGCGTCTGATCAAACGGCTTGCCTATGTCAGCTACACTGACCTTCTTACCGGTGTAAAAAACCGCAACTGCTATTCGGAAGTTTTACAAAAATATACCGCTAAACCTCCGCAATCTCTCGGTGTCATTTTTGCTGATGTCAACGGGATGAAACAAATCAATGACACTTACGGACACAAATATGGGGATAAGATGCTCACTATGGTGTCCGACATTTTAAAAACAGTTTCAGAGGATTCCATCTATCGAATTGGCGGAGATGAATTTGTCATTCTTTTTGAAAATATAGAAGAAGACGCTTTTCAACAAAAGAGCTTGGAATTAAAAAATACTTTTGATATGGACAGAGAATGTGATGTTTCTTTAGGCTGTGCCTGGATGGATCAGAATCCGGATGTCAACCAATTGATTGTCCTTGCTGATGAGCAGATGTACGCCAGGAAACAATCCTATTACAAAAAAGTTTTGGAAAACGGACACCAGACACGGGTTGGCATTGCAAGCGAAGTGCTAAAGGAACTGAAAAATCATCAGTTTATCGTTTTTTACCAACCACAGATTAATATCAAAACCGGAAAGATAACCGGTGCAGAAGCATTGATTCGAAAAAAAGGAATCAACGGCGAATTGATTGCACCGGATCGATTCATTCCCTACTATGAACTAGAAGGTGTCATCCGGCATATTGATTTGTTTGTTTTAGAATCTGTCTGCCAAACTTTAAATAACTGGAAAAAGAACGATATCAATCTTAAGATTGCCGTCAACTTTTCCCGTGTGACTTTATTAGAACCGAATATTGTTGAGCGGATTGTTGGGGTATGTAAAAAATACAACGTAGAACCATCCCAGATTACACTGGAAGTAACGGAAAGTATCAGTAAGATGGAACATCGTCATCTGCACTACCTGATTGAATCACTCATATCACACGGATTTAATCTGGCTCTTGATGATTTTGGCTCCAAATATTCGAACCTTTCTATTTTAAATGAACTGGATTTTGATACGATCAAGATAGACAAAAGTCTTGTGGATCAGCTCGAAGGCTGCAAAAAAAGCCAGATTATTATGAGAAATACCATCCGTATGTGCAAAGAGATGGATATTCTCCACACTCTTGCTGAGGGGATTGAAACTTCCGGGCAGATGGAACTTCTCGCTGATTATGACTGCGAATACGGACAGGGATTTTACTTTTCTGCACCCGTATCTTTAGATGCTTTCAACCAAATGCTCTCAGAAGAATATTGAAATCCTACTCCTGGCTTAAAATAAGACACAAAGAAAAAGCAGATAGACAAATGAATTTACAAAAAACGGTTTCTCCCTATCCAAGATAGATAGAGCAAAAACCGTTTTTCTATTTACACCAGTTTTTTAAAACTATTTGCTAAAATGAATCGTCACTGGGCATACCTCTGCCTTGGTGCCAACTCTCATATTAGGGCCAAACAGACCGACTCCAGAAGTTACGATATTATGCATCTTTCCCTTTTTCAGATAGCCACAAGCATTTTCCCAGAAAAAATTGATTGTAATATTTCCAGGGAACATCTGACCATCATGGGTATGTCCGCAAAGATCCACATCTACTCCGGCATCTGCTAACTCCTTAAGCTCTCTCGGCTCATGATCGATGACAATAATCGGTTTGGATGTATCTAACTCTTTCGTAATCTCAGCCGGTGTTTTTCTCGTCTCGACCCCTCTTCCTGGACGTTCGTAATCCGGTCTTCCGTACAGATAAAAACTGTCTTCAATTAAAACTGCCTCATCACTTAACAGCTGGATATTGGCCTTCTTAAGAAATTCATCCATCCGGATATCACTGATTTTTTTTCCATCTTTTTTGCTGAATGTAAAACCTGCCAGAATTTTCTCATCTATGTCGTGGTTTCCATAACAGGCATACACACCATATTTGCTCTCTATTCTGTTTAATATTGTAATCAAACGGTCCGGATCATCCAATGCCTCATACTCATTATCAAAGATGTCTCCGGCAATCACCACCAAATCCGGATTTTGTTCATTCATTTTTTCCACCATGCGTTCCATCTGACTGCATCCTATATTATA
>JAUNBT010000199.1 GCA_030526985.1 Lachnospiraceae bacterium
CGGATGGAAGCAGCCATATGAAGATTACAAAACATGGTAGTTACTATAAACATGTCGTATCCGGCATAAAAGGAATATGAGCTTGTGGTGTCTGGTTCAAATATGATTCTACGGACTGGAATTATAAAAAGTGGGAAATAATACGTAAAAATTGAAGCGGAGACATGTGTTAAGTATGGATTTTACGGACTGAATCATAGAATAATAGAAAATAGTCCGTAGAAATCAAGGAGAAAACAGGGGTTGCATGTGATTTTTACGGACTATATTGAAAAAAAAGAATGAATAGTCCGTAAATAGTTCCGTAAGTTTTATTTTATTAAGTGAAAACTACGTACTAGATTAAAGAAATTCTTATTTTTGTCCGTAATAATTCCAAAACTCATATTTTGCACCAACATTTTAGGAGATATATGCTCTTGGGATACTTTAAAGGCTCCGGGAAAAGCTTCAGGAAAGGTTCCAAGATTAAAAGGATAATTATACATTTGCCTATAAACGTGATAAAATAAAGATACAATCAAAAAGGATAAAGGAGCAATTGTATGGGACAGATAGATTTAACGAGAGGGATAATGCAAGAAAAATATCATATTATAGGAAATGGTAGTAGTGATAAAACAAAATAAGAATACATATATTAATTACATTTGTGTTGCCCTGTTGTTGGGAAAACCGGAGCAGGCTTGTATGCTGGAATGGACAAAAATATTATATATACCTACTGTGGCATTGTTGTTGCTGGTACTGACAAATGATCAGCATCAGCTTGTGTTTGTCTTTCCGGCGGATGCACTGATATGGATCAATGATTACCATTATGGGATAGGCTATTTTCTGGTAGTGATTTGGGAGATAGGCTGTGCATTCAATGCGGACTGATTCAATCAAATACCCATTATGATGAATTGTTTCGCTGTTCCAGCATTCGAGCAGAAATTGTGGATGAGGATTATAATATGGTCCTATCGTCCATGAACATGAAGCCGCTGCCGAAGGATATTATGCGGCAAACGGAGAAAAATCCGGTTTTGCTTGATGGAAAGATTCGTCTTTCTGGTGTTCCAGTTAAGGGCGGTCATGTGCTGTGGTATGACGATATTTCAGAACTGACAGAAATTTTAGAAGAACTGGCTGAAAAGCAGGAGGATTTAACCGGCGAAAACACTATTTTGCAGGAAAATTATAAAACGGAATTACGGATACAGCAATTAGAAGAGAAGAACCGTCTGTATGATAAAATACATCGACAGACAGCGCTGCAGATTACGCTGCTTGGAACGTTGTTAGAACAATTTGAGATGGAGCAAAGAGAATTCGATCGAAAGAGACTATTGCAAAAGATGACAGTCATTGGGGTATATTTAAAACGTCGAAGTAACATGATTTTTATGAGTGAGCAGAGCCAGACAATGCATACAAATGAGTTGACGCTGTGTTTTGGTGAGACGATGGATGCCTTAGAGTTATCAGGGATTACCTGTGGCTATTATATTGCCTTTGAAGGTGTGTTGCCTGCCAGCATGGTAATGGAACTTTATGATTTTTATGAAGAGGTTATGGAAAAGGCTTATGACAGTCTACGGGCTATTCTTATCCGTATTTATGAAAATAAAAATTGTGTTTTAATCAGCAGACACTAGATAAAAAAGCATATACCATTTAGATTTAAAAAGCTCAGAACACCGAGAAATAATCGGTTTCTGAGCTTTTTTACAATTTGACAAAAAGAGCGACAAAGAGTTTAAGAAGCGGTATGTGCTTCAATGAACTAGTCTGAAAACTCAAATGTTGACATGAAAGGAACCAGATTATCTTCTTGAACGCTTCGCATCTCATAGGTAGGGAAAGACATTTCATAAAGTGAAAAATTATGAGCGGCAACTGCGGTAAGGTGGGCAGCATTTTGGATTGTGATTGTTTCCGGGAGGGATTCAATTGCTTCCTTTACAGGAGCTGTTTTTTCTATCCCCGGCAGAGCAGTGGCAAGAGCTGTGCTGATATAGTCACTGTCGCAGGAGGCAGAAGAGGCAGAAACCTGGTCAAAATAACTGTTGATTCGAGTGCCGGAAAGCTCCGGTGCTAGAACAGCTTCTATCATCCCGGCTGCCTGTTCCTGAGTGATTGTCTCGTCTAGAGCTACACATCCGGAAGAATCCTGAGAAAAGATTTCAGCATCCATACTACGGGTATACGCAAGGGAATCTTCATCGTAACGGATGTTATAGGCACCCCGGGAAAGAGTAAGATTTCCTTTTTTATACTGTTTAAATGCGTAGGTCAAAAGAGAGTTGATAGAACTGAAAGTGCTGGCTTTACTCTCTTTTCCAAAATAAGAACAGATCAGTTCATGTCCGTCATCATCGATGGCGGTAGCAATGAAGACATGACCTGCGGCATTGGTCGTTCCGGTTTTAGAGCCAATGATTGTAAAATAGTTATCATTATAAGGCATCTGTGTATAAAACCAGTTGGTATTGCTAATCTGGCGGCCGCTCTGGCTTCCGGTGCCCTTGATTGTATAATGACTTTTTGCAGTAATCTTTCGGATTGTCTCTAGAGACATGGCATAGCGGGCGATTTCACTCATCTCTCTTGCAGTGGAATAGGTATGCTTGAAACCACCGCCAATATCAGAGCCGACCGGATTATCAAAGCTTGTCTTTGTAAGCCCTAATTCGGCAGTCTTTTCGTTCATTTTCTTGGCGAAATCTGCACGGCTTCCATATAAGCCCACCGCCATAGTGTCTGTTGCATCGGCGGCAGAGGCAATTAGGCTCATGTTAAGAAGGGCAGACAGCGTATATTTTTCTCCGCCGTTCATTCCAAGACAGTAAGTTCCCGGTGTTGAGCTGTGTACAATCTTTCCTTTTGTTTTAATTACCGTATCAAGGGGAGTATCGCTTTCCACTGCAACAATGGCGGACATAAGCTTGGCTGTACTTGCCGGATAAATCTTTTTATCAACATTTTCTCCGAATAGAACTTCACCCGTGTTGGCGTCCATAACGGCATAGGCGTGGGCATACATATGCGGTGCCCGGACTTCATATTCTTCTGCAGCAAAAACGGAAACAGGAGCAGCGCAGGTAAATGCGATAAAAAATACAGAAGCGGCGGCAAATATTTTTCTTAATTTCATAATGAATCCTTTCTATGTAACGAAACAATAATCTTTTTATTCAGTATATATATCATAATGAGAAAACCTGAGGTTTCTTGGCTGACTTTAAACAGTTACTTCTATTCTACACAAAAATTCGTCAAAAATCTACACGGAACGAAAGATAAATGAAAATATAGTGAAAAGTGTGTGGTAACATGTGCAAAGAAGAAGCAGAGTGTGATATACTACATATAATTGGTATGTTGCGAAACAAATCAGAAAACATAAAGGAATAAGATAAAAAAGGACAAGCTGGAAAGGACATGAAATGTTAGAATCGATAAAAAAGCAGAGAAATATGTGGGCCAATAAAAAGCAGGATAGTGTTTGGAGTTTTATCTGGGTGTGTCTTGCCTATCTTGTTTTTTGCAATGTGATGCCGGCACTTTTGGGAGCGGCAGTGGGGGAAAAGCTGCCGGGAAGTGTGAATGGATATTATACGGCATTATGCTGCCTTACAGGTTCGGTTTTTATCTGGTATCTTTACTCTATCTATGGAGAGAAAGTAAAATTATCGAAAAATATTAGTTTTGGCGGTATTGTGGAAGCCTTGGGGGTCGGATTGTTTTTGTTTTTCTTTATCAACTTTTTTGTAAGTCTGTTGCTTGGACTTGTGTTTACCCAAAGTCAGGCAAATTATGGACAGGCAGTTGATGATATGTTTCAAACGCCATATTCTACATTTTTTCAGCTTGTTTTTATGGCACCGGTGTTCGAAGAGCTTATTTTCAGGGGATTTTTATTAAGGAGGGCACTTCGGTGGCGGTCGGTGGCGGCAGCGGTGGTCTTGACGGCAGGATTTTTTGGGCTGCTTCATATGAGTGTAGTGCAGGGTCTTTCGGCTATGGCGGCAGGAGTTGTCCTTTGTCTCTTGTTTGTTTGGAAAAGGTCGATTGGGCTTTGTATCTTGGCTCACAGTTTTTATAATGGATTGGCATTTTTTATGGTATTACTGTCTAGTGGAGGTGGAGTATGATTGCAATAATTTCTCCTGCAAAAAATATGAAAATACAAGAGGACGGGACACCGCCGATGTCTGTACCAATCTTTCTTCAGGAGGCCGGTGAAATCTGGGGAGAACTTAGGAAATGTTTTCCGTTGGACTTACAGGAGTTAATGAAAATCAGTGAAACTCTCTCGGAGGACAGTTTTGACCGGATTCAGGCGATGAAATGGGATGAAGCCGGAACTTGTGCAATCGAAACATATGATGGGATTCAGTATAAATATATGGATCCGCTTCATTTTTCAGCGGAGGCGAAAGCATTTGCAAAAAACCATGTAAGAATTTTAAGTGGTATGTATGGAGTGCTTCAACCCTATGACAGTATCTATGAATATAGATTGGAGATGGGAACTCGTTTGTCGGTGAATGAAAGTAAAAATTTGTATGATTTTTGGAAAGACAAGCTGTATCGGGAGTTGGAAGAGGAGCTTAGGGACAGCCGGATTCATAAAACAGGGGAACCGGTGATTTTGAATCTTGCCTCAGAAGAGTACGGGAAAATAATAAAAAAGTACCGGAAAGATCCGGTACGGATAGTAACATGCCATTTTAAAACATACTCAAAAGGAAAGTACCGGGTTCTTGCGACCGCAGCCAAGATGGCAAGAGGAAGCATGATCCGATATCTTTCCATGAACCAGATGGATGATCTGGAAGGGGTGAAATCCTTCGACTGGAATGGTTATTGCTATGAGGAAGCTTTGTCAACGCCGGAGGAATATGTTTTTTTGAAAAAATAAATGTAACAGTGGCAGAATCGGATTAAAAATCGGCAGATTCTGTCATTTCTTTTTTTGCACCGCTCTTGAATTTTAATTCAGGGTTACGGACGCTTACTTTTGTATCGGCAGGTACGGAGGAAGTGATAAAGGCGTTACCACTAATGACAGAATTTCTTCCGATTACAGTTTCACCGCCGAGAATAGTGGAACCGGAATAGATGACCACATTGTCTTCGAGGGTTGGGTGACGTTTTTTACCACGAAGATTTTGACCTCCCTTGGTGGAAAGGGCACCTAAAGTAACACCCTGATAAAGCTTTACGTGTTCGGCAATTTCTGTTGTTTCCCCGATAACTACGCCGGTGCCGTGGTCAATAAAGAAATATTTGCCGATTGTTGCACCGGGGTGAATATCGATTCCGGTCAGGTTATGAGCATATTCAGTCATAATTCTCGGAATCAAAGGAACATCTAAGCGATGAAGCTCATGGGCAAAGCGGTAGATGGTCGTGGCATAGGTTCCAGGGTAGGAAAAAATGACTTCAACTTTATCAGCACTGGCTGGGTCTCCGTCATAGGCTGCTTCTACGTCAGTGGAAATGTATTCCCGAAGTCGGGGGATGGTGCGGAAAAATTCAACACAAATGGACTCTGCCTGTCGTTTGGCTGTCTCTGGACAGATGTCGGAGCGGTATTGAAGAGCCAGAAGGATTTGTTTTTTCAATTTTTCTTCTACGCTCATTAAAATGTCTCCGACGTAAAATTCCAGACTGCTGTCGCTTAATTTCTGAGGAGTAAAAAATCCGGGGAAAACAAGCTGACGCAGCTGGTGAATAATCTGGATAATCATATCCCGGTTGGGAAGATCGGTTTTAAAATAGGAAATGGATGGGTCATCCATTCGATAGCTTTCAGCGATATCAGTGACAAGGTTTACAAGGTTGTCCTGAAAGGTTTGTAATGGTTCCATGGTGGTGATCCTTCTTTCTAAACATTTTATAAAGTATGTTGATTTTTATATTAGCGGTTTGAGGGGTGGGTGTCAAGAAGTTCTTGGGGGGGTAACCGCTCCGCGGTTCGAACTCCGCAGGTTCCCCCCCAAACACCCCCACCGTGGGCCCCCCGAACAAATCTGGGGGGGGGGAGGGGCGTTAAAATAGGGCAA
>JAUNBT010000200.1:0-767 GCA_030526985.1 Lachnospiraceae bacterium
GGATAAAGAGAATGTATCAGGTCGGAATTGATATCGGTTCTAGTGCCGCCAAAACGGTCGTCATGGAAGACGAAAAAATCATTAAAAAAATTCTTCTTGGCACTGGATTTTCCAGCCGCAAAACAGCCGAAGATATCTACAAAGAACTAGAATCCGCCGGAATCCATAAAGAAAATGCCCGCTACACAGCCACCGGTTACGGTCGTATCTCCGTTCCCTATGCAGACAAATCTGTCACAGAGATTACCTGCCATGGAAAAGGCGCCCATTTTTTATTTCAGGATGACGCAACCATCATTGATATCGGCGGCCAGGACACGAAGGCCATTGCATTAAAAAATGGACGGGTCATGAAATTTTTGATGAACGACAAATGTTCCGCCGGCACTGGAAAATTTTTAGAAATCATGACAAACCGGTTAGGGCTAACCCAGGAAGAACTATCCGCACTTGCCACAAAAGGAGAACACATTGTCATAAGCTCTATGTGTACCGTATTTGCAGAATCAGAGGTCATCAGTCTGATTGGGAAAGGGACTCCACGGGAAGACATTGCTTTCGGTGTCATTGAATCTGTTATCACAAAAGTAGTGCAGTTAGTATCCCAGATTGGAGGAGACCGTTTCTATCTTACCGGCGGTCTGTGTGAAGACTCCTACGTGATGGAACGTCTTTCCCTGTCACTAGGTGCACCGGTCAAAAGTGTGCCTCTTGCCCGGTATGCAGGAGCAATCGGGGCCGCTTTACTTGCTGCTGAATAATCAAAC
>JAUNBT010000200.1:777-3129 GCA_030526985.1 Lachnospiraceae bacterium
CTGCAAAAACATGGATTTTAAAATTTCAAGGTAACAGTTACATTTTAAAAACGAAAGGATAAAAAATGAGTACATTACAATTACCAAAAACATTCGATGAGTTCGTGGATGCACGAAAAGCAAGCTTTTTAAACGTAAAAGAATACGTAGAAAACGGAGGCCATCTAATTGGATTTCTCTGCTCCTACACCCCTCTTGAAGTAATCGACGCAGCCGGAGCAGCCGCAGTCGGTCTTTGCGGAACAAGCAACGAAACCGTTCCTGATGCAGAAAAAGTTCTGCCCAAAAATTTATGCCCGTTAATTAAGTCCACTTACGGATTTGCCTACTCTGACAAATGTCCTTATACCTATTTCAGCGATATGATTGTCGGAGAGACAACCTGTGACGGCAAGAAAAAAATGTTCGAATTGTTAAATGAAATTAAAAAAACCTACGTTCTCCACCTTCCTCAGAGCCAGCAAAGAGAGTACGCAAAAGAAATCTGGTATCAGGAGATTAAACTGTTAAAAGAAGAACTGGAAAAAATGTACGGAGTTGAGATTACGGATGAAAAATTAAGGAAGGCTGCCCACACCAGAAATGAACTGCGAAAAGTACAATGTGAATTATACAATCTGCAGGGACAGACCCCTCCAGCAATGAAAGCCTCTGAGGTCATGACAACCCTTGCACAGGGAATGTTCAATTTTGGTGCCGAAGCCCAGCTTGAAAGCTTTCGTGCAAAAGTAGAGGAAGTAAAAGCACGCCTTGAAACAGGAGAAACTTCCGTATCTCCATCTGCAAAAAGAATCCTTCTTACCGGATGTCCATCCACCGGTGTCATCCAGAAAGTCGGCATCACCATTGAGAACAACGGTGGCGTAATTGTCTGTCTGGATGACTGTGGCGGTGAACGTACCACAAAGATGTTGGTTGACGAAAATGCCGATGACATCCTCCGTGCAATCTCCGACCGCTACTTAGAAATCCACTGCTCTGTCATGACAACAAATGAAGGTCGAATTGAGAATACAAAAGAGATGATGAAAAAATACAAGGTGGACGGTGTCATTGAAATGGTTCTTCAGGCATGCCATACATTCAACATTGAATCCACAAAAATGAAAGACATGTGCGAAGCCGAAGGTGTTCCATACATGAAATTGGAAACTGACTATTCCACAGCCGACAGTGGCCAGATTGAGACACGTCTTGCAGCATTTATTGAGATGTTATAAATAAATCAGTTCCATAACACATAAAAAAATGTCCATCCACTTTGATCTATTGGATTGGACATTTTTTTCATGAAATCAAACTTCTTCTCTTTCCATGCACCCTCACCTGTTTTTTGAAAAAACCGATTCCATAGCAGATTACTTCCTCGTAGCCTTCCTCTGCCAATTCTTCTCCATAATTCTTTTCCTCTATCTGATTTAAAGCTTCTACACAGACCGCATCCAAATCTTTATAATGTTTTGCAATCTTAAGTTCCAAAATAACAGGTGGATTCGACACATCCAGACTGTAAATACAGATATCATACCTTCCATTTCCAGATTCCCGATTTGACTTTTTTCTGTATCCTTTAAGGTTTGCCAGCAGTCCAAGCAGAAATCCATGATAAAATGCTTCTTTATTATCCATATAACTAATCATTGTCTGAAGCTGTTTTATTAATTCTTTTTCAAAAATTTTATCATCGCCTGAGAGCATTCCTTTATATAAGGCATCTAAATTCTGCTCTTTTACCTTTTCCTGAAACCAGGTTTCTATTGTATTTTCATAGATATAGAGAAGTTCCTTGTTCGGTATTGCTAATGTAACGTAACGGTTTACACCCTCCATGCGCATTCCTGCCTGCTTTAAATATCCGGTAAAAAACAAAAAGTTCCAAAGATTCTCTTCTGTTCTGTAAATATCCTCATAGGTAATATCTTCGTGAACCTTTTTTTCTATGGTCATTCCATTCACTAGCTCTTCCACTTCTTCCCTTACATCGTCGGAAGAATGTTCCATTAAATCTTTTACAATACTATTTGAACTTGTATTACTCCATGATGCCGTCGGAAAAACATTTTCATTCGATAGCAGTGCATCCATATAATTGATGGCACTCCATGGATTATATACTTCTACATTCCCAAAACAGTACCCATCATACCATTCTTTCATTGTATCCATCTTGTACTCCATTCCATAGAAACGAAGCATATTTCTTATTTCTTCTTCCACGAATCCGAAATATTCACCATAATCCGTTGACAAGATAGATAAGATTTTTAAATTATTCAGTCCAGTAAATATAGATTCCTTACTAATCCTTAAGCACCCTGTAATCACAGAAAACTCCAGATACAAATTCGTCTT
>JAUNBT010000200.1:3139-6056 GCA_030526985.1 Lachnospiraceae bacterium
CTCAAACAGATAACGGATAAAACGAATCATTTCATAGTAGAAACCGCTATAGTACGCATTTTCCAATGGAACATCATATTCATCAATTAATATTACTACCCTTTTCCTGTGGTATAAATACAGACATTTCGATAAGAAAAATAAGGCTTTCGCGTAATCAATGGCTTCTCCCCGTCTGCCTCTTACCGCACGATACTTTTCTTTATCTTCCTCTAAAATATCTTCACAGTTTAAAACATAATCATGCCGCTCAAATTCGTTTGCAAGTTCTTCAATCAGACTTTTATAGGACAACTCCCAGGAACCCTGCTTCGCAGATTTTAATGTCAGAAAAATCACAGGATACTGGCCTTGAAGACTTGTATACTTTGTTCCTGCATCCATAATCTTTAATCCATCAAACAAATACTTCCGGCTTTTTTGGTCGATAGGCTTCTCAAAGTAGTATTTTAGCATACTCAAATTTAAGGTTTTTCCAAAACGGCGAGGTCTTGTAAAAAGATTTACCTTCCCCATTTTGTCCACCAGTTCTTTGATCAATAATGTTTTATCCACATAATAGTATTCTTTTGTTATGATTTCTTCAAAATCATCCATGCCTATTGGAAGTCGATTCTTGTTCATGCAATGCCTCCGTTTTAAAATCTTTTATTCAGTATATCACAAAATCAGCTTATGGGAAAATACAAAGTAACACAAAACGATTCTTTTGTCTGTTCCACAATACATTCTCCGTTCATTTTTTTCATCATATTGTGAATATTTTGCAATCCGATTTGAGTACTTTCTATACTCTCTATTTTTTCTTTTTTCCCATTCTTAAATGCAATAGCAATTTTATTTCCATGCAGCATTGTCCGTAAGACCACCTTTTTTTGTGAATTGGCATATTTTATAATATTGGACGTAATATTATCCATGATTCGTGACATATACTCAGAATTCATTCGTATTTTTTGATGTCCCCATAGAATTTGGAGTTCCACATGAAATCCCTGTTGTTCTAAATAACTTACAGTTTCAGAAAACAAATCATAAAGGAGTACTTCATAGCTTTCCGGCTCCTCAAGCGAAATCCTTTTATTCGCTGATACGAGAGAATATTCAAAAAGATGCTCTGTTAACTGTTTCATCCGATGGGCTTTTTGATTGATTTTATTGATATATTCTTCCAGCTGTAATTCATCCTTGTATTTTCCTTTTTTTATAATTTCTGAATATAAAATAATTGAGGTGACAGGGGTTCTTATGTCGTGAGACATCTCAGTAATAATTCTTTGGTTTTCTGACACAATATCATTTTCTCTTTTAATCATGGAGATAAAAGATTTTCGCATCGAATCGATTCCTTTTGCCAAAAATGTCAATTCATCATTGCCTTTTACTGTAATTTCATGTTCCAGACTTCCGCCTTCTAAAATTTCCACTTCATTGCTCAGCTTTGAAATATACTTCATCTTCTTCCGAATCCCCAAAAGAACAAATGTTAAAAAACTGAGAAAGGAAATCATCAAGTCAATAATTAAAACATAATTATAAAGCTGATAAGAATAATAACCATCTAAAAGAACATCAGCCTCCCCATCCTGAAATTGTACAGTATAAAAGTCTTCCCACTCATATCCCCCTTCTGCAATCTGAACCTTCCAAATCTGCGCTTCAGGATAATCAGAGTCGAACACTAAGATATTATTACTGTAAATGCTTACTTGAATTATTTTTTGACTTTCCACCCAGGTATTTAATGCCGCAACATCTCTAGAAAAAAGCTGATGTTTGTCGATATATTTTTGCAGTTTGTCGATATATTTTTGATCTTTGCCTTCTTCATAGCCAGAGCTTTCATAATAATAGTCAACGATACTATTTCCCACATAGTATAGACCAAAAAACAAAAGACTTGAAAACAATACGGAAACAGTCAGTAACTTCAATAACTGAAAATAAATAGATACTGGTTTATTTACTTTCCGCACTAAATTTATACCCCTTTCCCCATATGGTTTTTATATACTGTGGATTCTTAGCATCCGGTTCTATTTTTACGCGAAGCTTTCGAATATGCACCATGACTGTACTATTGCAGGAGTAAAAATAAGGCTCTTCCCAGACACTTTCATAAAGATTCTGTGCAGAAAATATTTTTCCTGGATGCTGCATCATGAGCAAAAGAATATGATATTCAATATCAGACAGTTCTTTTTCCATTCCATTGACACACACCTCATTAAATCTCTCATCAATTCGAATTCCGCCTAGATCTATATATTTTTCTTCCTTATCTTCTATCTTTTTACCCATATAAATTTTGTATCTTCGCAAAAGAGCTTTTACTCTGCCGAGAAGTTCTGCATAAGAAAATGGTTTTGTCAAATAGTCGTCACCTCCTGCCATTAAACCGATTAGTTTATCCGACTCCTGACTTTTTGCTGTCAAAAACAGAACAGGAACATTGGAAATCTTTCTGATTTCTTCACAGGTTCGAAGTCCTGGCATGCCCGGCATCATAATATCCAAAATAACTAAATCAGTCTGTTCCTTTAACTTTTTAAGACCACTTGATCCATTTTCAGCTTCCTCTATATTGTAATTTTCTGATTGAAGGAGGATTCTTACCCCTTCTCGAATATCCGCATCATCTTCTATAATCAGAACATTTTGTTTTTCCATGCTTGTTTTTTCCTCACTTTCTCTGATTATGATTCTACCAGATATTTCATCTCATGTAAAATCGACTTCTCCTCCCACTCCCTGTATTTTTCATCCTTATGATGATTGGGGAGTTGAAAATTCCTTTTTAAATAGGAGCACAAATACTCCGTTACCTTGCATGCACCAGAAAAATTCAGATGATTTCCTTTATCAAGAGTAATATATTGCCCATATTCACTCCTTCCATTATTTAAATGGACTGTGT
>JAUNBT010000201.1 GCA_030526985.1 Lachnospiraceae bacterium
AAAAATAATGCTTTCTTTTTTTGTGTTTTTTGCTCCTAACGCTGTACTTGTCATCTTAAATTCCTCCATTCTGTTTTTTGACCATAACAAAAAAGGACATCTCTCTAAAATTTCTTTTAGAAAAATGTCCCTGTGGTACAAATATTTGATTAGATTCATACAACAAAAAACGTACATAACGGTATTATTCCGTATTATTCGTTCAAAATTTGTTGCACTTGTGTTGCACTATATTGATAACAAGTGGCTCAAACCCTTGAAAACACTGACTTTATTTCTCCAATGACTTCATCGTCGGGAATAATAAAACATCCCTAATTGCTGGTGAGTTCGTCATCAGCATGACCATACGGTCGATTCCGAAGCCGATGCCGCCGGTTGGAGGCATACCGATCTCAAGGGCATTCAGGAAGTCTTCATCTGTGGTGTTTGCTTCCTCATCTCCCTGGGCTAAAAGTGCTTCCTGGGCTTTGAAACGTTCACGCTGATCAATTGGATCATTCAGCTCTGAATAAGCATTCGCCATCTCGCGTCCTGTGATAAACAGCTCAAAACGTTCTGTGTATTCTGGTGCGTCTGGTTTTCTCTTTGTCAGAGGAGAAATCTCAACTGGATGGTCCATGACAAAGGTCGGCTGTATCAATTTATCTTCTACAAATTCCTCAAAGAACATGCTTAAGATGTCGCCTTTTTTATGTCTTTCTTCATATTCAATGTGATGTTTATCTGCTAATGCTTTCGCTTCCTCATCGGTATGAACTTCGTTAAAATCGATATCCGCATATTTCTTTACTGCGTCAAGCATAGTGATTCTTTCAAATGGTTTCTCAAGATCTATCACTACATCGCCGTAAGGGAGCTGCATCGTTCCAAGAACGGTCTTTGCTACATAACGGTAAAGGTTTTCAGATAAATCCATCATGCCATAGTAATCTGTATATGCCTGATAAAGTTCCATTAAAGTAAATTCCGGATTGTGTCTTGTGTCTGTTCCTTCGTTTCTAAATACACGTCCAATCTCGTAAACCCGCTCAAGGCCGCCGACAATCAGTCTCTTTAAATAAAGTTCTAATGAAATACGAAGTTTCACATCCTCATCAAGTGCATTAAAATGCGTCTCGAAAGGACGTGCACTGGCTCCTCCGGCATTCGAAACCAACATCGGAGTTTCCACTTCCATAAAACCTTCTCCATCTAAATACTGGCGGATTGCACTTATAATCTTAGAACGTTTGATAAAGGTATCCTTTACTTCCTGATTCATAATTAAATCTACATAGCGCTGGCGATAACGAACATCCGTATTGGTCAGACCGTGGAATTTCTCCGGCAGAATCTGAAGACTCTTAGATAAGAGAGTAATCTCTGTTGCATGGATGGAAATCTCACCTGTCTTAGTCTTGAAAACCTTTCCCTTTAAGCCGATAATGTCACCGATATCAAGTTTTTTAAATGCTTTATATTCTTCCACACCAAGGTCATCTCTGGCCACATAGGACTGGATATTGCCCTGTAAATCCTGAATATTGCAAAAAGATGCTTTCCCCATGACACGTTTTTGCATCATACGTCCTGCTACAGATACATCCTGACCTTCTAACTCATCAAAATGATCTTTGATCTCCTGACTGTGGTTTGTTACATCATATTTTGTTAAAACAAAAGGATCATGTCCTTCTTCCTGCAGATTCGCAAGCTTCTCTCTTCTGACTTTAATCAGCTGATTCACATCTTGTTCCTGTCTCTTCTTTTCTTCTGCCACAACTGCACTCTCCTGTTCTTCTTAATTTCTGTGAATATCTAGAACTTTAAACTGACAGGTACCTTCGATACCTTCTACGTCAACAACATCTCCGACCTGTTTTCCGATAATCGCCTTACCGATTGGAGATTCGTTAGAAATCTTGTTCTCTAATATATTGGCCTCTGTGGAACCTACTAACTTATATGTCAACTCTTCTTCAAATTCCATGTCATACAGACGTATCTCACATCCGATACTGATCTTATCTAAATCAACTTCACTGTCATCGAATACTTCTGCATTTCTTAAAATCTTCTCAAGTTCTTCAATTCTGTTCTCTATATCGCGCTGTTCGTCTTTGGCTGCATCGTACTCAGCATTCTCAGATAAATCGCCCTGTTCCCTTGCCTCTTTAATCTTCTGGGCAACTTCTTTTCTCTTTACAACTTTTAAGTCCTGTAATTCTTCTTCTAACGCTTTTAAACCTTCATAAGTTAAGATATTTTTCTTTCCTGCATCCATCTTTAACAACTTCCTTCCCGTGGACTTTAAAGCCCATATTTACTAGTTCCAAAAGGTCTATCTGCCTTAGGGCAGACCTATGCCTTCATAACATTTCAATATTATAACGTAGCAGTTTGGCCTTGTCAACGGAAAAAACCTTGATTTTCATCATTTACCATCTTATTTTAAAGGTGTTTTATCCATTTTAATAACTCCTGGTATAACACTTCCGGTTCCACCGGCTTGGCTAAATGGTTTGTCATGCCAGCTCGAATGGAAGTTCTTTTGTCTTCCTCAAATGCATTGGCGCTCATAGCGATAATGGGAATCGTCTTTGCATCTGGCCGATTGAGCTTACGGATACATTTTGTTGCCTCAAGTCCGTCCATAATTGGCATTCGAATATCCATAAGAATCAGATCAAATGTTTTCTCCGGCGCTTTCGCGAACAAATCGACCGCCTCCTGGCCATTTACAGCAAGCTGTACCTCTATTCCTCTATTCTCTAATAACTTTGTGGCAATCATTGCATTAATTTCATTATCTTCAGCCAACAAAACAGTACTGCCTTCTAATGAATCAAAAGATTTTTGTAAAACCGCTTTTTCTGCTTCCTTCTTTTCCAGCATCCGATATTGAAACGGGTGAAAAAGAGTAAATGTGGAGCCTGTTCCCACCTCGCTTTCCACCGTAATATTTCCTCCCATTGCTTTAGCAATACTGTAGGCAATGGACAGTCCTAATCCGGTTCCCGGAATATTTTCCGCACCGGGAAGCCGCTCCTGTTCAAATGGCGTGAAAATATGCTCCAAAAATTCTTTGCTCATACCACAGCCGGTATCCTGAATCACAATTTTATCGACACCGCTTAAGGCGTCTTTATCCAGAGAAACATTTTCAAATGTCAGCCGTACTGTTCCGCCTTCCGGTGTGAATTTGCAGGCATTGTTGAGCAAATTCATTATCATCTGCTGGGATTTCTGAATATCTTCATAGATTTCTATATTAGATTTATTTAAAATTCTTCGGTCAAAGTCGAAATGAATCTTTTTCTTTTCCATTAACGGCTCAATCATCCGGATAATCGTGCCAAACAAATCCTGCATATTATACCAGCTGGGGTTGAGAATAACTTTCCCGCTTTCAATACGTCCCATTTCCAGAATGTCATTGATAATACCAAGTAAATATTGGCTGGACTGGTCAATCTGAGAAAGATATTCTGCCACCTTAGAACCTTTCTCGACACATTCAGCAGCTAAATGTGTCATTCCAAGTATGGCATTCATTGGAGTCCGCATATCATGGCTCATTCGGGAAAGAAAATCATTTTTGGCCCGGCTTGCTTTCTCTGCTCTTTCCAGTGCCTCCGCAAGTTTTATACTATTTTCCAAATCCCTCTGATATGTCTCTGTGGCATCGGCAGTTGTAATAAGAATCAGTTCTTTCTCCTCATCGAAATAGGCTGCCGTCCATGTTTTAAATACCCTTTTTCCGTCCCTGAGAATCAAGGCACGTCCGGAAGCCTGATTTGTATGCTCCAGTTCCTGCTTGATTTTTTCAAGATTCATTTCTTTCCACACCTGTTTCCACTCATCGGGAATTACATACTGTGCTACAACTGCCTGCATCATTTCATCATAGGACAGATCAATGTTGTAGGCAAAGCCTTTATCTCCTTTTGCATACCCCAGTTTCAATTTTCCACTCTTTGTATACACCACGGCGACGCTGCTATAATTGGTCTCTAATAAACGCCGCATGAGAATCGCTTCTGCTTTTTGTCTGTCGACATTTCTTGTCACAAAAAAAGCAAAAATATGTTCATTTTCCGGATTTTTTACCAAACGTACAGTCGAACGAAAATGCTGCTTCCCTTCTAATCCTGGAAAATGAGCTTTTATCTCGGCTTCTGGTGTTTTCAATTGAGCATATGCTTCTAGCAGACTCTTCCGATTCATCAAATTACTTAATTCCTGACGCTCTTTTGCATCCCGCGAGTGTGTTAGACGCAGTTTAAGAAGTTCTTCCACCGTCAGTCCCTGCATTTTTTTAATCTGCATCCCAGAAGCATCCGCAGCCTGGAGTACCTGATTATCGGTGAGATCAATCAGTATTCTTTCAATAATATCTTCATCATTTTCATTTTGTTTTTCAACCTCAAAATCATACCGTGCTTTCAAATCCCGGTATCGCCCAATTTCCTCATCGATATCTCTGATAAAACCTATCTTTCGGATTGGATTCCCAGCCGCATCATCAATCTCTATCCCATGAAGCTCCGACCATCGGTAAGAGCCATCCTGCATGAGAAGACGAATAGGGTAGGCAACCCCCATTTTTTCTTTTTTGATATCCTGATATAAATTATAAAGCATTTCTTTATCTTCTGGATGAACTGTAGATACTCTCTTGTAATAATCAAAAGTTCCTAAAGCATCTTCTGTTGATACTCTGTATTGCTTGTATAAATCATTACAGTACATTGTACTATGAAGCAAATCCTGATCCATAAAGGCAATATGACTCTTTTCTACCACCATCCGATAGCGTTCTTCCTCATTAGACAATTCTTTTTGCAGCGTGGCTTCCTCCGTAAGGTCCAGAAAATAGCGGGCAATCGCAGACCGCCCAAGCCAATCTATTTCATGAGTAAAGACTTGATATACTTTTCCGTTATGCAGTGTTATTTTTTTCGGTTCAAAACTCCCTGTAAATGGTTCCAATTCCCATTCTCTCATCAGGAATTTTGCAGCACGATTAGAAATGTATACTTCATTCGATTTTCGGTCAGATACAATCACACCATTTTCAGAATTATCAAGCAAGTCCTGATATAACTCAAATTCTCTCGAAGCCGTTGTAAATACAGCTGTATAACGCAGGCATCCATCTTCATCTATCCCCATTGGAAAAGCAGACAGATTAATCCATACATAATCCTTCTCTTTATGATATCCCCGATATGTCATCGACAGTGTACCTCTCGATTTCAACAGCTGTTGAATCTCCGCAGCCATATATCCCCGGTCTTCTAATAGCATGGTATGTAAGGGATCTTGTTTTGTCAACTCTACATATTCCTGTCTGGTACAGCCATGCATTTGAGCTATCCCATCGGTAAAAGACAAAATATCTAATCTTCCCTCCATCGTAGAACGATAAAGAGCAACACCGCCATTCATCCCCTGCAGAGCACTGTTTAGCTGATGTTCACTTTCCTGTTTCGCTGCATTCGCACTTTCCAAAGCCTGTGTCAGTTGGGAATGGTATGCCTTTGCATTCTGCAGATTTCTCTCTTTCAAAAGATACATCGTAAGAATCTGTGCCAGCAAAACCAGTGTTTCCACAATCTCTTTATCCTTATCCCAGTCCGGATGGGGCAAATTACAGTCATCTAGTCCGATGAACCCGCGAAATACTCCCTTCTCGTACATCGCATACTGCATGGTTGCTTTAATTCCCTGCATTTCAAAAAGCTCCCTCTGTAACGGTTCTAGCATACTAACATCAGCCGCAAAAAACAGTCCCTCGTCATTAAACAACTCATTGTACCCATATTCTTCATAAGACATATGCTGCAAATAATCCTTCTGTGGTTCAATTCCCTCGGCGCACCATTCGAAAGTATTGTAGGCATAAAGATTATCTTCACTATTTTCAAATACATAGACCCGACTTACAGAAAATCTTTCTCCAATCATGGTCAAAACTTTCTGT
>JAUNBT010000202.1:0-4895 GCA_030526985.1 Lachnospiraceae bacterium
TATTATGAAAACAAATAGAAAAATATTAAGCATATTCATATTGTGTTCCTTGTTGTTTGTCTCTTGCGAGAACACCTTGGAAAAATATCCATTGAATTATCCTTCAACGGAAACATTTCTTCGAACTGAAATTGAGATTCAGATGGCTATCGTAGGAATACATTCACCTTTCCATTTGTATAATGATCAGATTCCTTTTATGATTTACTATGATACAGGATCTGATATCTCATCAGACAGAGATGTCAAACCCGAGCAAATATATCAAAATACTACGGCTTGGCAATTAAGAGATATTTGGGTAAATATGTACAAAAGTATTAGTCGATGTAATTTTATATTGGAAAATATTGATAGGGCAAGTGGTAATGTCTCAGCGGATAAGATAGATAGGTATAAGGCAGAAGCCAAAGTATTGAGGGCTTACTGTTACCTCACTCTTACTTCTATATTTGGAGATGTGCCATTGATTGACCGTACGTTATCATTAGAAGAAGCATATGTCAGCAGAGATCCGATAGAAAAAGTTGTAGATTTTATCCTTTCCCAATGCGATGAAGCTGCTCAGTATTTACAACAGGAAAATCAGCCTAATACTATGGCGATAACAAAGGGATTTGCATGGGCTGTAAAAGCACGTACAGCTTTGTACAATGAACGTTGGCAGGATGCCATTGACGCTTGTGAAAAAATAATGCAACTTGAAGGTGTTGAATATATTCTGGAACCTAATTATGGTGATATTACCATGTTAAAAGGAAAAACATCCAAAGAAATTATATGGGCAATTCAATTTAATCAGGACGATAAAAGTCAGGGAATGCCTAGTCGTATGAAATCCAGATTGGCGGGTGGATTTTCAAATAAAATGCCGGTACAGGCTTTGGTGGATTCTTATGAATGTATCGACGGACTATCCATTGATAAATCTCCATTATATGATCCGAAAAACCCTTGGAAAAATAGGGATCCACGGCTCGACCATACTGTTGCTTTACCCGGTAGTAGATACTTCGGTTATCAATTTGAGACTGACAAAGACAGTATTCAATGTTGGGACTATAATCAATCCCCGGCAGTACGGATTGCCAATCTGGATGCAACACACGCCTATGCAAGTTTTTCAGGATATTGTTGGAGAAAGTATTGCGATCCGCTTGAATCACGGACTGACGGAGCTTCTTCTATTAATGCTATCGCATTTCGTTATGCAGACGTTCTTTTAATGTATGCAGAAGCGAAAATAGAAGCAAACCAACTGGATGATTCCGTGTACGAGTCGATTAATAAAGTCCGTAGAAGAGTCAATATGCCAGAAATAACCAAAGGTAAAAATCAACAAGAACTTCGTTCTGTAATTAGAAAAGAACGTAAATATGAATTGGCTGGAGAAGGACTTAGATTATTTGATATTCGTCGATGGAAAATAGCCGATAGGCTAATGAATGGTATGTGTTATGGGCGATTTCCTACAGGATACCCTACAGCAGCTCCTTATATCGATGAATATGGTAACCCTGATTATACAAATTTTACAGAAAAGAATAAGTTTGGCACAAAACTGGGTGCTCGCTACTTTGATTCTAATCGTGATTATCTTTCTCCTATCCCTGCGTCGGAACGTCAGGCAAATCCGAATCTGACACAAAATCAGGGATATTGATCACTTTTCCATATTTATAAACAAATGAGCTGTAATAGAGGAATTGCTATCTTCTATTACAGCCTTATAAAACACTGCTATAATGGAACATATTATAGAAAAACAAAGAGAAATTCCGATAATCGCAAGACCGGACGTTTTAGTTGCTGGAGGAGGTCCTGCAGGAATAGGTGCAGCAATTGCTGCTGCACGGTCGGGTGTTAAAACAATGCTTATCGAAAGATATGGATTTCCCGGCGGTAACTTGACTACGGCAATGGTAAACCCGTTTTTTACATTCCATGATGAAAATGGCAATCAGGTAATCCGTGGAATTGCCGAAGAATTTGTAGACCGTATGAAACAGGGGGGTGCTTCCTTAGGGCATGTAGCTGACTTGACTTTTGATAATGCGTCTATGACACCTTTTGATGCGGAAAGGGCAAAGATCATTCTTATCGAAATGTTGGAAGAAGCGGGTGTAGAACTGCTTTTTCATACATGGATAGTCGATGCGAATGTTGCCAATGGGATTGTAGGATCGGTGATCATTGAAAATAAATCGGGACGTCAGGCTATTTGCCCCAAATATATTGTAGATTGTACAGGCGACGCCGATGTCGCAGCCTTTTCGGGTGTGACTTTTGCAAAGGGAAAAGACGAAGATGGTTCTATGCAGCCGGCAACCCTCTATTTCAGGGTGGGCGGAGCTGATGTGGAGCAACTGCGTAATTGGATGAAAAAGAACAGGAACATACTGAAAGATTCTCCAAGTGATGAGCAAATTGATAAGCAAAAGGCAATTGCTTTCCTCGGGATGAACCAGATGGTCCAGGAAGCTAAAGATTCCGGGATGTTACATTCGGAGGTAGCCCCTCGTATCCTTATGTACGAACTACCCATCCCGGGGGTATTCTGCGTTAATACTACCCGTATACAGAATATCGATGGGACAAAGACTGCGGATATAACCCGGGCTGAAGTTGCTTTGCGAAAACAAGTATTAGAAGTACATGCATTTCTTCAAAAGTATATTGGGGGTTTCGAGAGCTCATACATTCTTGATAGCGGTATCCAAGTCGGAATCCGTGAAACCAGGAGAATAGCCGGTGATTATGTATTGACTGAACAGGAGGTTTTGAACAGTACTTCGTTTGAAGACGGTATAGCCTGTGGAACTTTTGCCATAGATATCCATCCTCCGCATGGAAAAAAGCAAATCTTCACAGGTTCCGGAAAATCGGTATATGAGATTCCTTACCGTTGCCTGATCCCCAGAAATATGAAGAACCTGTTGGTTGCAGGACGACCCATCTCCGCAACACATATTGCGCATGGCTCCATTCGTGTAATGGCTACCTGTACGGCGATGGGGCAAGCTGCCGGTGTCGCCGTTGCAATGGCATGCCATAATAAATGTGGCACACGTGAAATTAATATTAAACAATTAAGAAAAGAACTGGTAGAACAAGGACAATATCTGCTGAATGAAAATATAGAGGAGATGGTCGATCCCGATCTGATATTAGATTCAGAAAATAGTGATGGACGGCAAGCAGAACATTATAACCCTTTTAGGACGAAAAAATGAAGAGAGTTTATTTTGACAATGGAAATCTGAGATGGAAAATTGCACTTTTGCTATGTTTGGCTTCAGGTCTAAATGCTTTGGACAGGAATGCTTTTGCGATCTTGGCATCAACGATTCAAGGGGAGTTTAACTGGTCGGATATTGATTATGCCAATCTTACTTCGGTTTTTGTATTTAGTTATACATTGATGTATGCCCTCAGCGGTAAGATTATAGACAGGATAGGTACAAGAAAAGGTTTTGGTATAGCTGTGGGAAGCTGGTCATTTGTTGCAGCGATGCATGCCGTGGTACATTCTTTGGCACAATTCTCAATAGTCCGATTCTTTCTGGGAATTACCGAATCCGCAAATTTCCCTGCAGGAGTAAAAGCTTCAACCGAATGGTTTCCTTTAAAGGAAAGGGCGTTGGCAATAGGCATATTTAATGCAGGTACAGCTATCGGTGCTGCTGTAGCTGTACCATTAGTCTCTTTCCTTGCGTTAGCTTTTGGATGGAGGATTGCCTTTTTAGCAACGGGGATACTGGGTTTTGTTTGGCTGTTTTTTTGGTTAAGAAATTATCATAGGCCGCAAGATCATCCTAATATTACACAGGAGGAAAAGGAATATATCCTCCAGGATGATACTCCTAAAACCGAAGGAGAGGGAGAGGAAAAAATAAAACTAAAGGACTTGCTTAAAAAGAAAGAAACCTGGGGATGTTTTTCTGCGAGAATTTTTATTGACCCGGTTACCTATTTTCTGCTTTTTTGGATACCGAAATATCTGCAAGACGTACAAGGTCTATCTTTGAAAGAGTTGGGTTTCGCCGCCTGGTTACCCTATACGGCAATGGGACTAGGGACAATACTTGGAGGCTATATTCCTAAATTGTTAATTGAAAGGCGGGGATGGACATTGAATAAATCAAGAAAAACAGTTATGGTCACAGCTTCTGTTCTCATTCCTCTGTTGTGTTTCTTCTTGTTTTCGGGAGCAAATCCCATCGTCGCTGTATTACTTATATCAGGGATTATGTTGTCACATGGACTCTGGGCAAACATCACTATACCTTCGGAAATTTATCCCAAACAAGTACAGGCAACCCTGACGGGTATAGGTGGTACACTGGGTGGTATAACAGGTGTTATCTCCCAGCAAATGATAGGGAGTACGATAACCTCACATTCCTACATGCCCATATTTATGTATATCGGAGGTGCCTATCTTATTAGTTTCTTTTGTGTACAATTACTGGTAGGCAAACTGGGAGTCATCAGAAATTTTAATAATTAAAACAATTTGTAAAATGAATTTAGTAAAAAATAAATCTTTGTTTCTCTATTTGTTATTTTGTATTCCTCTGTCGGTCATATACGCACAAAAAACAGACAAACACCCTACGGCAGTATCAATAGTAATTCCGGATAATCCGGTGTCCATAGATCCCATGATTTATGGACAAATGCTGGAAGATTGTAATGATAAAATTATTTATGGAGGGCTTATAAATAAGAATGGTACAGAAAACAGTAAAGTAAATGAACTATTGAAACCACTCGATATGCCGGTGATGAGGTGGCCGGGTGGTACCTACGTTCATGAATATGATTGGAAGAAGGGTATTGGCCCGAAAGAAGAGAGACCTGTCGTGGATGAATTTGCATGGAAAGGGATAGAA
>JAUNBT010000202.1:4905-5403 GCA_030526985.1 Lachnospiraceae bacterium
TTGGGACGGAACCCTATATAAACTTCAATATGGGAAATGATCCCGTATATGGGGCATCGTTGGGAGATGCTTTGAGTTGGATCGAATATGTAAACGGTTCGACTGAAACCACTTTTGGAAAGAAAAGAGCGCTCTACGGACATGAAGAACCTTACGGAGTAAAATATTGGGGAATAGGAAATGAAAATTATGGTCCATGGGGAAGACATACAGCAGAAACCGCCAAACAATACGCAGATAGGCTTCACAGATGGGCTAGTGCTATTCGTTATCAATACCCGGAACTACAGTTACTAGGAGTGGGCCATACTTACCATTGGAACGATACTGTTTTACAGAGAAATGGAAAACTAATTGATTTTCTTACGAAACATTTTTATATGGGTGCAAAGGTTAGAGATGAAAGACTTCAAGATCCGGAGCATACATTATTTTCACCGGCTAAGGTAGAAATTCATCTTCAAAAGAATGCAGAATTGTTAAATGCAATCAATAATC
>JAUNBT010000202.1:5413-5890 GCA_030526985.1 Lachnospiraceae bacterium
TATACGATTCAGTATTGACGAGTGGAATTGTCGTCATTCTGTATTTGATGGAGAAAAATATGTCTTTACGAGAAATGATCCCAGAAGATTATTCGATATCGTAACAATAGCTGGGATGTTAAATGTTTTTATTCGACAGAGTCCGTATGTAGGAATGGCAAATTATATATTTCCGGTAAATGGTCACGGTATGATTAAAACTGTTGGGAACGAGGATGCATATAAGACTCCAATCTATTATATTTTCGAATTATACCGGAAATATATGACTGGGAAAAAGTTGGATTTAAATATAAAGGGTGCAGAAATTTCTATGCCTGTTAATAAATTGTCCGTTGCCGGAGATATAAGTAAAGATCTTAATACAGGTAGTATAATATTGAATTATATAGATGGGACAGCTGTAATGTCAGAGGATAGTGTTATGCATATTGTATTGATTAATCGCTCTCATCTTCGTGAACAAGAAGTTAAAAT
>JAUNBT010000203.1 GCA_030526985.1 Lachnospiraceae bacterium
AATCCTACTCTCATAATGCGGCTCGTAATACAGTTCTCATAATCGGGCTTTTCTTCTCATCAACTCTTCTGCTCCTGCATACGGCTGATCATCATAGCCACGCAGATACATGCCACCGCGAATGCTGCCTGCACGCCAAACCCTTTATAAATTGTAACTTTCATATTGTCTGTCAGTGTCTGGTAATTACCTAGCAAATTGTTGATTACTTCATACCAGTATACAGGGAAAATCTGAGTGACTTTTTTTACATTCTCCCCCATGATATCCAACGGTACAAAGACACCGCATAAAAAACAGAGCCCTAAGGAAACCGTGGTCGCAATGTTTGTTACAATCTGTGCATTTTTAATTAAGTTTCCGATAATGACCGCAATTCCAAGTGAGGAACACAAAAGCAGTAATGTGTTAATCAAAATATAGTTGAAATGGTCATCTATAAGCACCTTCCCACCTGACTGAATCACTGGGAGTGCCATACTGATTACCCAAAGCCCAAGACTTACAATGGCAAGTGCCAGCACCATTTCAAAGGTTCGTTTGGATGGAGGTACCGGTGCACTCTGAATCCGTTCTTTCACTTCTCCTTTGCGGAAAATAACAAGCAGCATTCCTACACTGCTGCACAGTGCCGCAAGGAATAGATATGGGAAGTATCGGAAGGAATACATATAATCTGCAAACTGAGCATTGCTTCCTTCCTGAAGGGTAACTTCCGGTCGGATATTCTGCAAATCGATTGCTTTTTCAATGGATTCTTCCAAAGTAAAACCACTCTCTTCGTACGTCTCTACCTGACTTAAATAGCTGTCAATCTGATAGCTCACATAGCTTTCAGTATATGTGCCGGGAACTGACGTAATACCAAGTTTTTCTTCACCATTTAGACAGGTTTCCTCGAATTTCTCTGGAATGTAGATGATATATTCCGTCTTCCGATAATACAGTGCATCCCGAAGCACATCCTTGTCATCGGAAAAATCCACGATTTCATTATTCACATCCAGATAATCTTTTAAACCTTCTGCCAGTTTGCCTCCGTCCCGGTCGATGACAGTAATCTTCATGCTGCTTAAGGAAAAGGAATCTTCCGAGGTCCCGCTGACCGCATGCTGTATCATCGTGGCAATGAATGTAAACACGGCAAAATACAACAAAATCATTCCCAAATTGCGCTTTACTAATATCATATATCCTTTAAATACTCTCATAACGTTCTCTCCTTACCGACAAAAAGCTAATAATCAGGAACACGACACTAATTCCTGCAAGAATCAAAATATTTAGCATATATCGATTCTTATCATCGTAAACGGTCAGATAATAAAAGGAATCGGCAATCAGTGCTGCCGGATTTACCTTTGCAATCCATGGCAATACACTTTCTATGGATGTTTTAATAGAATCAGCAAATAGTCCTGCAAATGCACTGCACACCATACTGATTGTCAAAAATGTGCCGATTTTTCCTCCTTCTCCCATCTTGCCCAGACTACCAATCATAATGCCTAAGCAGACACCAATCAGACTTCCGAACAGACAAATCAAAAGCACACGTCCAATATGAGGACTCAAATCTTTCCCTAATACAAAATGCAGATAAAAAAGCAAAACGCATACATTTATAAAATGAACTGCTTCCACCACCAGCATATCACTGATAATAATCAATAATTTCGGTTTTGCACCCAGACTTTTTCTCGCACCGACAGCAGACAAATTTGCCTGCGTCGTCAATGGATTGTCAAGTCCCAAAAAGCCTCCATACAGACAGGCCATCGCAATCAAAGCAAAGAAAAAGTTCATATCGGTATCAAGGGTCGTAGCACCAAGAGACACTTCTTTTGTGTATCCCCCGCCTTCTTCAGTATCGCTCTCTTCGGCAAGTCCGGAAAGCACCTGTTTTAGCTGCTCAGGATGGTGCAGGGCAATGTCTTCTACCATAGCACTTTGTTGTTCATAGGAAGCTAAAAGAGATTCTAAGATGCTAGGACCGATATCATTTTTTGCCACCATCAGTGACAGTTCATTTCCTACATAATAGATGCCATCCACCTCTTCTTCCCGAAGTGCTTTTTTTGCCTGCTTCTCAGTCATGTAATTTACCTCTAACGTATCGCCGTCAAGCTGATTTAACATTTCTGTAAAATAACTTAACTGGGTATCACCTGACTGACTGGTCTTTTCCACCACAGCCACCGGTATCCTTCCCATTTGATCACTATTTACAGAGCCGAAGGCTATGTTGAAAAATGTAGCTAAAATTATAGGAAATACCAGGGACCAGAACATGAGCACTTTATTTCTGGTCATCTGTAATAATCTATATTTCATTAAATGTATCATAACGACCTCCTTAATCTCTCAGCTCAGTTCCTGTAATTTCCAGGAATACATCATTTAATGTCGGCAGCTCTGAAAATACTCTTCCAAACGGAATATCTCTATCCTGCAAATAATTTAAAACTCTTGCAAGATTGTGTTTTCCCGCATTACACTTAATCTTTAAAATCTGCTCTTCATAGGTCAGTTTATAAACATGGGGAAGTTCACGGATTTCTTCAATCTGTTCCTCCTTTAATACCACCGCTTCAATGGTAATCGTATCTCCTGTTTTAATCATTGCCTTTAACTCCTCTGTAGTTCCGATAGCCAGGCATCTTCCGTGATCGATAATCGCAACTTTGGTACAAATCTGCTCTACTTCTTCCATGTAGTGAGAAGTATAGATAATGGTTGCCCCATTCCTATTTAATTCCTGGATTCCTGTCAGAATCTTATTCCGGCTCTGGGGATCTACCGCAACTGTAGGCTCATCTAAAATAATTAGTTCCGGTTTATGGGCGATTCCACAGGCAATATTCAGTCTTCGAAGTAATCCTCCGGAGAGCTTTTTGGGACGGCTCTTTTTAAAATCTTCCAGTCCAACAAATTGAATTGCCTCTTCTACCAGTTCTTTTCTCTTTTTCTTGTCTTTTATATAAAGTCCACAAAAAAAATCTACATTTTCATAAACACTCAGCTGGTCAAATACAGCTACATTCTGCTGAACAATTCCAATTTTTGCCTTAGATTCATAAGTATCCGGCTGCATTTCCTTTCCGAATACAGTGATGGTTCCCTTGTCGTATTTCAACAGAGAAAGAATGCAGTTAATTGTAGTAGATTTTCCTGATCCGTTCGGTCCTAACAATCCGAAAATTTCCCCTTTTTCAATATCTAAATTCAAATGATCGAGTGCCACGAAGTTTCCGTACCGTTTTACCAGATTCTCAATGTGTACGATAGCCATTCTTTTATCTCCTTCCATTCCTGTCATGTTGTTTTTTTGATAGTTCTATCTTAGTCTATTTATGAAAAGGAAAACAGTGTGTTTTGTGATATTTTCTATGTGACAAATGTCATATTTTCGTGTATGATATTCCTATGAAAGAATTAATTGGAAAACTCATTATTATATGCTTTTGTTTATTTTCCCTGTTTTTTATTCCGCTGAATGCGGCTTTTGCAACAGGACTGTTTTTTGTGGTCGCAGTCACTTCACTGACCACTACCTATCGAAACCGGCGATTTGTCTTTATTCTGTCAGGGATTTATTTGCTTTTGACGCTTTTATTCCCGGTACTTTCTGTCTTTTTTCCGGTTCTGGTATACGACTTGATCCGAGAAAGAGGTTATCCGCTTACAGTATTGACTTGTCTGATTCTCATCTGCCAAACTCTGCCGGACGCACCACAGCAGTTTGCTTTTTTGCTTCTTGGTATGCTGCTTAGCGGTTATCTTTCCTGGCTTACCAGACAGTGGGAACTTTTAGATGCCGATTTGATTCGCATTCGGGACGACAGTGAGGAACGCTCTCTTTTACTGGCAGAAAAAAACCGTAACCTGATTGAACGACAAAATCAGGAAATCTACACCGCCACCTTAAAGGAACGAAACCGCATCGCCAGAGAAATCCATGACAATGTAGGGCATATGCTCTCCCGCTCCATTTTAATGGTAGGTGCCCTGACTGCAATCAACAAACAGGAAAACTTAACGCCGTCCCTGACTCAGTTAGAAGAAACACTCCATCAGGCGATGAACAATGTCCGGGTAAGTGTACATGATCTCCATGATGATTCTGTAGATCTTCACGCCTCCATCGAGGAATTGACCGGTTCTTATGAGGGCTGTCCGGTTCATTTGGACTATGACATGAGTCATCATATTCCAAACGAGATTAAATACAGCTTTATCAGCATTGTCAAGGAGGCTTTAGTAAACATTCAGAAACACAGCAATGCGACTCAGGTACAGATTCGACTTCTCGAACATCCTGGTCTCTATCAGTTAATTATTGAAGATAACGGAACACTTTCAGACTCCTTCCAAATTCCGGAAGAAAATGATACAGCAAAACAAGGCATGGGACTCGCCAATATGCGTAATCGGGTCCGCTCCCTAAACGGATCCATACAATTTCAAACGGAGCACGGATTTTCTATCTTCGTGACCGTTCCAAAAAATCAAAGGGAGGACACTTAATATGTTACATATTCTAATTGTAGATGATGACTGCCTTGTGGCTGCATCTTTAAAAACCATATTGGAAAGCGATAGCGAAATCGCCGTTGATGCTCTCGGTGCAGATGGCTCTGACGCTGTCACTCTTTATGCAAAACACAAGCCGGATATTCTTTTAATGGATATTCAGATGAAACATATGAGTGGGCTAGACGCTGCAACTGAGATTCTAACATCCTGCCCGGATGCAAAAATTCTGCTTCTTACCACCTTTTCCGATGATGAATATATCATCAAAGCTTTGAAGATTGGTGTTAAAGGATATCTGTTAAAGCAGGACTATCAAAGTCTGATTCCTGCCATTCATGCAGTTTGTTCCGGTCAGAATGTCTTTGGCAGTAAGATTGTTTCCAAGCTGCCTGATATGCTGGCAAAAAGCAATGCATTTTCTTATGAAAGCTATCACATCACCGACCGGGAATTTGATGTCATCCGGCTGGTAGCCGAGGGTCTCAGTAACCGGGAAATTGCAAAGGCTCTATTTTTAAGTGAGGGAACGATACGAAATTATTTAAGCCAGATTCTAGAAAAGCTGGAGCTGCGCGACCGTACGCAGCTGGCAGTATTTTACTATCAACATAGATGATTTTACTTTCACTCCTGCTTTTCTAGATTGGTTGATGTATCTGGATTTATCCTTTTTTATGAATCAATCCATCACAAAGATACAAAAGACCTGGAAGAACAAAAAGCACAATGGAAAGGGATAACAGACTCCCTTTTCCTAAAAACAGCCCAAGCTGGGATAAGATTCCATGACTTGAGATAAAGCCAAGCAAAAAACCGACGACGGCAAGAACTGTGCCTGATGTCAATACCGATATTGTAACAGAAGAAACCGTTTCTATGATTGCCGGCTTTTTCTCTAATATCTGTCTATTTTCCATATAACGGTCCGTCAACAGGATTGCATAATCCACAGTTGCACCTAACTGAATAGAGCTGATGATTAAATAGGAAATATAAAATACAATCGAATTTGTAAAATATGGAATAGACAAATTAATCCATATGGCTGTCTCAATACCGAGAACTAAAAGAACCGGCAGCACAAAGGATTTCATTGTGAGCAGCAATACAACGAATACTGCTATAATAGCAATTAAATTTACCTTTACCATATCGGAAGTGATCGTATCCATCAAATCATAAGTACTGACACCTTCCCCGGCAAGATAATATTCTTCCGGAAAGTATTCCTGAATCACCGTCCTTAGTTTTTTTACAAAAGAAAATGTCTCCTCGCCCTCATAATCCTCTTCTACTGTCAATACCATACGGCTATATTGATCAGAGACCAGTTTAGAAACCGTATCTTTA
>JAUNBT010000204.1 GCA_030526985.1 Lachnospiraceae bacterium
TATATGGCGGAGCAATTGGATACATCGATTTTAATGGAGAGATGGATTTTTGTATTACGATACGGACGATGATAAAGAAACAAAAGATGGTCTATCTGCAGGCTGGTGCCGGAATTGTGGCAGATTCGGATCCGGAATCGGAATACAACGAGTGCTGCAATAAAGTCAGGGCACTGGCAAAAACTTTAGTGGAGGAAGAACGACTATGATTTTACTGATTGACAATTATGACTCATTTACTTATAACCTATACCAATATATGGGAATTTTTGATAAAAATATAAAGGTAGTCCGAAATGATAAAATTACAATCGAGGAGATAGAACAGCTGAATCCGGAAAGGATTGTACTATCCCCCGGACCAAAATCGCCGAAAGAAGCGGGAATCTGTATTGAGGCAGTTAAGCATTTTTATAGAACAAAACCAATTCTTGGCATCTGCTTAGGTCATCAGAGTATTGGGGCCGCTTTTGGGGGAACCATTTGTTATGCGAAAGAACTTTATCATGGAAAACAATCTCTGATTGAGCACAATAAAACTAGTATTTTTGAGGGAGTCCCTTCTCCGATTCATGTGGCCAGATATCATTCCCTTGCCGTGGAGGAAGAAAGCCTTCCGGAGGAATTAGAAGTGTTAGCAAGAACAGAGGACGGAGAGATTATGGCGATGACCCATCGGGATTATCCAGTCATTGGACTTCAGTTTCATCCGGAATCAATCTACACAGATCATGGAAAGAAAATGGTAGAAAACTTTTTAAAAATACCTGCCGCAGGAAGATAAGGAGCAGACAATGATTTTAGATGTAATAGTAGAGGACAAGAAAAAAAGGCTTATAAAAGCAAAAGAGCAAATAACAGAAAAAGAGATGAAAGATCTTGCAAAAAAAACAAACCGCACTTCAGTCAGTTTTTATGAAGCACTGAAGAAACCTGGTCTTTCTATTATCGGGGAGTTTAAGAAGGCTTCCCCCAGCATGGGCGTAATTGAGCAGAAAATTGAATTGACAGATAGGATTGACCAGTATAATCAATCCGTAGATGCGATTTCCTGTCTGACAGAGGAAGATCATTTTCATGGAAGTGTTTCTTATTTTAAAAAAGTAAGAGAAATTACTCCCCTTCCCATGATTCGAAAGGATTTTATCATTGATCCTTATCAGATTTATGAGGCAAAGGTCATCGGAGCAGATTGTATTTTATTGATTGTGGCAATTCTTACAGATGAACAGATGAAAGAATATTATGATTTGGCCTATGATCTTGGAATGGATGTGCTTCTTGAGGTTCATGATGAGGAAGAGATGGAGAGAGCTATCCGGATTCATCCTAGAATCATCGGTGTGAACAATCGGAATCTAAAAGATTTTACGATTTCTTTGGAAAATACAAAAAAACTGGTGCCGATGGTGCCGGAGGGAACCGTATTTGTCTCTGAGAGCGGAGTGACGAATACAGAAGATGTCAGATATTTAAATCAGTGTAAGGTGGATGCATTGCTGATTGGGGGAGCATTCATGTTATCAGAACATCCAATGGAGCTTGCAAAGGAGTGGAAACAGGTATATGATAAAAACTAAAATCTGCGGAATTACAAAATTAGTGGAAGCAGAGTATTTAAATGAGTTTTTGCCGGAGTACGTAGGTTTCGTTCTCTTTTTCCCTAAGAGCAAGAGAAATATTTCCCTAAAACAGGCACAGGAGATTATAAGGGAGCTGGATTCGTCGATCAAGAAGGTGGCGGTTACCGTTTCCCTGAATCTTTCTCAATTAAAACAGATTGAGGAGGCAGGGTTTGATTACCTGCAGGTGCATGGAACTCTTTTTCATGAAGTGTATGAACAGGCACAGATTCCTCTCATTCGAGCGGTACAGGCAGATGAAATCTGGAACGGAGCAGAGTATAGAGAAAAGGATAAAATAAAGGGCTTTGTATTTGATGCAAAAGAACCGGGAAGCGGAAAGGTTTTTGATTGGGAACAGCTGAATCAGTTAGAAAAACCGGCTGGAGAGCTGTTCTTAGCAGGGGGACTGACGCCGGATAATGTAGCAAAAGCGATTGAAATCGTTCACCCGGACGTAGTGGATGTAAGTTCCGGTGTAGAGGGAACGGATGGAAAAGACAGAGAAAAAATAAAACAGTTTATAAGACAGGTTAAGATGAAAAACAGGATGGTGCAAAATGAAGAATAAAAAATATGGAGAATATGGCGGCCAGTATGTGGCAGAATCATTGATGAATACGTTAAAAGAGGTGGAGGAAGCATTCCACGATGCAATCAAAGATCCGGCTTTTATAGAAGAATACAATTACTATCTGAGAGAATATGTAGGAAGAGAGACACCGCTTTATTTTGCAGAAAAATTAAGCAAAAAATACGGCACGAAGATCTATCTGAAAAGAGAAGATTTAAATCATACCGGAGCACATAAGATTAATAACGTAATCGGTCAGATTCTTTTAGCCAAGCGAATGGGAAAAACAAAGATTATTGCAGAGACGGGAGCCGGACAGCACGGTGTGGCAACGGCGACAGGAGCAGCCCTCTTTAACATGGAATGCACTGTATTTATGGGAAAAGAAGATATGGAGCGTCAGGAACTGAATGTATTCCGTATGGAGCTTTTAGGTGCGAAGGTGGAATGTGTGACTTCGGGAAGCAATACTTTAAAGGATGCGACAAATGAGGCGATTCGTACCTGGGCGAAAATGGCGGAAGATACATTCTATATTATAGGATCTGCTGTTGGCCCTCATCCTTATCCGGAAATGGTAAAAGAATTTCAGAAAATAATCAGTGTGGAAGCGAAAAAGCAGATTTTAGAAAAAGAAGGCAGACTGCCGGATTCTGTAATCGCCTGTGTCGGCGGCGGTTCTAATTCAATTGGAATGTTTGCTGAGTTCATAGAGGAAAAAGAGGTAGAGCTGATTGGTGTGGAGGCAGCAGGAAAGGGAATTGAGACCGGAGAGCATGCAGCAGCTATGGCATTAGGAGAACCAGGTGTTTTACACGGAATGCGTTCTTACCTTCTTCAGGATGAGGATGGAAATGTACAGCTTGCCCATTCTATTTCAGCCGGGTTAGATTATCCGGGAGTTGGGCCGGAACATGCATGGTTAAAAGACAGTGGAAGAGCCACTTATGTATCTGTTACAGACGATGAGGCTATGGATGCATTAAAAGAACTGTGCCGCGAAGAGGGAATTATCCCGGCAATTGAGAGTGCCCATGCCCTTGCTTATGCCTTGAAAATAGCAAGAGAGAGGAACGAGGACCAGATTATGATTATCAATCTTTCCGGCAGGGGAGATAAAGATGTGCATACAATTGCCAGCTATTTTAGCGGAAAAGGCTACCAGAATTAGGAGGACGACAAACATGAACCGGATAGAACAAAGACTAGCTACGTGTAAGCAAAAAGGAGAAAAGGCATTTATAACCTATATGACAGCGGGACTTCCCTCGATCGAGGGAACCATAGAAATTATTAAGGCACAGGCAGAGGCAGGAATTGATGTAATTGAACTTGGTATTCCATTTTCAGATCCGACAGCAGATGGACCGGTCATTCAGGCCGCTTCCTATGAATCCATATGCAATGGAACGAATCTTCGAAAAGTATTTGATTTAGTGGAAGAAGTAAGAAAAACCTGTCAGGTTCCCATTGTCTTTATGATGTATTTTAATACAATTGCCCACTATGGTACAGAGCGTTTTGTGGATAAATGTATTGAAGTAGGGGTGGACGGGTTGATTATTCCAGATCTTCCGATGGAAGAACAATTTCAGATGGAAGAATATCTGAAAAAAGAAGGTGCGCCGGTTATGATGCAGTTAGTAGCACCGGTTTCCGCTGACAGAATTCCAGTTATTTTGGAAAACGCAAGAGGCTTTGTCTACTGCGTGTCCAATATGGGAGTAACCGGTCAGGGAGGAACCTTCCATAAAGATGTCAAAAGCTATTTAGAATCAGTGAAAAGCGTGTCTAAAGTGCCAGTTATGATGGGATTTGGAATCCGTACTGCAAAAGATGTAGAGAATCTGAAAGATACCATAGATGGATGTATTGTAGGATCTTATTTTATTAATCTAATGAAAGAAAATAATTATGATTTAGATGTGATCAAAGAATATATCCGTACATTTAAAAAGGAATTGAATGCGTAATGAAAGCAGTAAAAACAAATGTAATGCGTATACTGGAAAAAGAAAGAGTCCCTTTCCATGCCAGTGAATATCCCCATGGAAAAGAAGCAGTGGATGGTGTTACAGTGGCTTCTTTACTCGGACAGGATGTGGAAAAAGTATTTAAAACTCTTGTGACTACCAATGGAAAACAGGGATATTTTGTCTTTGTTATTCCCGTAGCAAAGGAATTAGACTTAAAAAAAGCAGCAAAAGCAGTGGGTGAAAAAGCAGTTGAGATGCTCCATGTAAAGGAAATCAATAAGGTGACCGGATATATTCGTGGAGGCTGCTCCCCCATTGGAATGAAGAAGCAATATCAGACTGTATTTCATATTTCTGCGAAAGAGCAGGATGTCATTGCAGTGAGTGCGGGAAAAATTGGATATCAAATCGAGACAGCACCGGATCATTTGATAAAAATTACACAAGCAAAATATGCCGATGTATGCAAAGAACAGTAGAATTTACTTGTCAGGTTCGAATATTTTTAGTATGATAATAGTATGAATATAAGGACCTGGAGGTTTTTTACAATATGATAGGAACAGAAGAGAGAATATTAGATGCAGCCCTTGAGGTAGTGCAGGAGAGAACAATCAGTGGAACAAGGATGCATCATATTGCAGAGAAGGCAGATGTTGTACAGTCGAATGTACATTATTATTATAAAACAAAGAAGGATCTGCTGAAGGCATTGCAGGAGAAGGTACTTCGCCATTGTCTGGACATTAGGAAAAAAGAAAGAGAAAGTATTGATGACTCTTTCGAAGCACAGATGGAGGTTTTCATCAAACAGAAGAGATTTTTTATCTTAGAAGATCAGAAATATGACTATGCAGAGTTGGATTTTTGGATGCAAGGAAGAATTGAAGATAATATCAAGGAAGATTTTCAGAAGTCTTTTCGCATTTGGCGAGGAGAAATTCGAGAAGTAATCAGCCGGTTTTTCCCTGAGTTGGATAAGGAGAAGCTGGAATATTTTCCATATATGATTGTCTCTTTGTTAGAGGGCGCTTCGATTCAATATCTGATTGATCCAGAAGCGTTTGACTTGGAGAAATACTTTGAGTACTGCCGTTATACCATTGACAGCATATTGAAACGATAAAACAATAATAAACATAACATGAAAAAGCTGGAAAAATGCAAGATGGTTTTCTTTTCCGGCTTTTTTTATTTAAAAAGATTGTTAAAAAAAACTTACATTATAAGATGACTTTTCACCAAAAATATAGTAAAATGTATTTATTGATTGACTACTCAATAAAAAATAGGAGGATTCAGAATGAACAAAAAGACAAGTGAAGCAACGACGATCTCAAAAGACAACGTGTACAAACTTGATGGACGGGTTCCTCTGGTGAATGCCGTTCCTCTGGGAATCCAACATGTTCTGGCCATGTTTCTTGGTAATATTACCCCACTTCTGATTATTGCGGGAGTAATCGACATGGATCCGGCATTAAGGACAGCCTTAATTCAGAACTCTATGTTTGTGGCAGGACTGGTTACACTGGTTCAGCTCTATCCAGTGTTAACAGTAGGAAGTAAGCTGCCAATTGTTATGGGAACAAGTTCAGGATTCATCAGCACATCGAACATGATTGGCTCTACCTGGGGATATGGAGCTGTAGTTGGTTCTTGTATTGTTGGCGGATTATTTGAGGGTGTTTTAGGT
>JAUNBT010000205.1 GCA_030526985.1 Lachnospiraceae bacterium
AAAATAGAATATAAACACAAAGTTAGAAAATATAACTCCATTTACTTTGGAACCTGCAGGCAGTAGAATAAAACCATAAAGCTACTGCCTGTTTTATTTGCACATAATAAGGGAGGGAACCTATGAAAACAATTGCAATTGCAGGAACATTTGATTCAAAAGGGACAGAGTATCTGTACTTAAAAGATTTGATTGAAAGTCAGGGACTTAAGACACTTACGATTCATGCAGGTGTGTTCGAGCCAGAGTTTGAACCGGATGTAAGCAACAAAGAGGTGGCCGAAGCGGCCGGAGAAGACATTAAAAAAATCGCAGAAAAGAAAGACAGAGCATGGGCAACGGAAGTATTGACAAAAGGAATGGAGATTTTAGTGCCGAAACTTTACAAAGACGGAAAGTTTGACGGTATTATTTCCATGGGCGGTTCGGGCGGAACCGCATTAGTAACTCCAGCGATGCGGGCACTGCCGGTGGGTGTACCGAAGGTCATGGTATCTACGATGGCTTCTGGAGATACTAGTCGCTATGTGGGAACTAGTGATATTGTGATGATTCCATCTGTAGTAGATGTGGCAGGAATTAATTCGATTTCTTCAAAAATATTTGCGAATGCAGCATTTGCCATTGCAGGAATGGTCACTTTTGAGAACACGAAGAAGGTTGAGCATAAGCCTTTGATTGCGGCAACCATGTTTGGCGTAACGACACCGTGTATTACTATGGCAAAAGAATATTTAGAGCAACAGGGATATGAGGTGCTCGTATTCCACGCAACTGGAATCGGCGGACAGTCGATGGAAGCTTTGATTCGGGGTGGATTTATTCAAGGTGTCTTAGATCTTACCACAACAGAATGGTGTGATGAGGTTGTAGGCGGAATTCTTGCAGCAGGTCCTCACAGAAATGAAGCGGCGGCACTCTGCGGAGTTCCTCAGGTAGTTTCTGTTGGAGCTGTGGATATGGTAAACTTTGGAACATACGATTCGATTCCATCACAGTTTGCAGGAAGGAATCTGTATAAACATAATCCGGCTGTCACATTGATGAGAACGACAGTAGAGGAAAATGAAGAGATTGGAAGGCGTCTCTCTGAAAAACTTAATATGGCGGTGGACAAAACGATTTTAATGCTCCCATTAAAAGGAGTATCGATGATTGATGCCGAGGGAGAAGCATTTTATGGACCAAAAGAGGATCAGGCACTGTTCGATACGTTAAAGAATAATATCACGAACGACAAGGTAGAAATCATTGAGATGGATGCCCATGTGAATGACGAAGCCTTTGCAATCGGTGCAGCAAAGAAATTGTTAGAATTAATGAACAAATAAGAGCGAATAAAAAAGAACAAAGAAATAAGAATCATTTATAAAGGAGGAACACATTTATGAACACAATGAGCAGAGCAGAAATTATTGCAAAATTTAAGGCAGAGGTAGCAGATGGTAAGATTTTAGTTGGTGTTGGCGCTGGAACGGGTATCACCGCAAAGAGTTCTGAGGCTGGCGGAGCAGACATGCTGATTATCTACAATTCCGGACGTTACAGAATGGCAGGAAGAGGTTCTCTTGCAGGTCTTCTTTCCTACGGAGATGCTAACCAGATCGTAGTTGAGATGGGTGCCGAGGTTCTCCCAGTTGTTAAAAATACTCCTGTACTTGCAGGTGTATGTGGTACAGATCCATTCCGTGTTATGGATGTATATTTGAAACAGTTAAAGGATCAGGGATTCAATGGCGTTCAGAACTTCCCAACGGTTGGTCTGATTGATGGTGTGTTCCGTCAGAACTTAGAAGAGACTGGAATGGGATATGACTTAGAAGTTGAGATGATTCGGAAAGCTCATGAGCTTGATCTTCTTACCACTCCTTACGTATTCGAGCCAGAACAGGCACGGAAAATGGCGGAAGCAGGAGCAGACATTTTGGTAGCACATATGGGACTTACAACAAAGGGAACCATCGGTGCGAAAACAGCTCTTACATTAGATGACTGTATTCCAAAAATCGAAGCAATCATCAAGGCAGGCCGCGAAGTAAATCCTGATATTATGGTTATCTGCCACGGCGGTCCGATTGCGGAGCCAGACGATGCAGCATACGTAATCGAAAGAACAGCAGGAATCGACGGCTTCTTCGGTGCTTCCAGTATTGAGCGTTTCGCAGCGGAAAAAGGAATCAAAGAGCAGGCCGCAGCATTTAAGGCGATTAAAAAATAGGAATTACAGTCTGGAACAGGTATTGTAGTTCTTCAGCAATAGTAGAATAACAAAATAAAATGAATTTAAGAATAAAAGTAGGAAAAGGGAAAAGCAAGCTCTTTTCCTACTTTTTATTATTTACTTGATATAATACATAAATTACAGTATAATACAGATATGTAAATAATAAAAGTACACTAGTATTTGATTTAGAGATGTGAAGTTGATATACTGATTGTAATAAATAAAATACGGACAGGGGTTGAATTGTATGAATGATTCTTTAAATCGAGTACAACAATATAAAACAGATGTAGCATTTAAGACATTAGTAGAGGGGTTAAATGATAATTTATTCTATGTCCCCAAATATCAACGCAAATTTCGTTGGAAATTAGGTCAGGTGCAGGAATTGGCAAGATCTTTAGTGAGGGGGTATCCTATACCACCAATTTATGCCTATCGTAATAGAAGAGGGCAGTTGGAGATTTTAGATGGGCAGCAAAGGCTTATGAGCCTGTTTTTTTATTATATTGGGAAGTATAAGAAAGATAGAGATACAGTGGATTTGAGAGAAATTGATGTATATAATCGAACTTATTTGGAGACCTTGGAAGAATTAGTTGAGTTACAAGAAATGAAAACAATATTAAATCCAGAGGCACCGCAAGAAGAACAGATAGATATTACATATCAGAATTTACCTGATGAGATGAGAAAACGATTGGATTACACCAATTTGTCAGTAATAGAATTACGATGGGATAATCCAGATAATAGGACACAGGATTTACAGATCATTTTCAAAAATCTAAATAAACAGGGTATTTTATTGGAACAGCAGGAAATTCGAAACGGTATTTTTGATTCTCCATTTTATGATATGTTAAGAGAAATTAACATGATAAATACAGATTGGAGAAAGATTTGGGCAAAAGTAAGTTCAAAAGAGGAAGATATGGAATTTTTATTGAGATTATGTACGGTACGTAGATATGTTGAATTTTCAGAAGGCGATTTTGTAATTCATGCATATAATGGAAAATATTCAGAATGGTTAGATAAATTTTCGGAAGAGGCTATTAATATGAACCAGGAAGAAATAGCAGATTACAGAAGAAGCTTGGAAGATTTTTTTTCAAAGTTTAAATTAAATAAAACGATAGGTTCTCAAAAGGCATTGCTAGAAAGTATTTACGTGGTGTTTGAAAAATGTAATATAATTGGAATAATTACGGATGACGTGATAACACGATTAAAAAGTTCTGAATTTATAAAAAGTACTAGTCAAGGAACTGTCAAGAAAAATATTATGATTAGAAGGTGGAGGGATGTGTATGGAACAATGGGAAAAACTATTTCAGAAAACAGTAGAGGTGTTGGAGAATAGATTGTCGTTATCAAGAGATGTTGTTTTGATAGGCGATAATTCAACAGGTAAGTCACAGATTATAAAAGCTTTAATCAGTGATAAATTAGAAAAAAAAGAAAATATATATTTTATTGATGCAGTAAATCGTTTTTTTCAAATATCAGAAACTGGTTCTTTTGACAGAGGGATAGAATTTCATAATACAGTGAATAGAACAAGATTGCAGGATGACTATTTTAATTTGCGGGATTCGTGGGACTATTTTGGAACCAAAACAGAACGTATTGAGATGATATACCTATCATTAGAGCAAGAAGTACAGCGTTTGTTAAAAAACTATGTGGGACAAACTTTTCAGATAGGATTAAAAGAATGTCAGGAAGTGATTTTTGAAGATGGAAGAAAGGGAAAACTATCAAGTGGATATCAAGCGTTAATCAGGCTTTTTTTAGAACTATTATATTATCAAAAGACTACCAAAGAATTTGCAATAAAAAAATGTGTTGTAATTGATGAAATAGATGAATATTTATCACCTAAAAATGCGGGAAGAATGTATAATTTCCTAAAGAAAACATTTGTTGATATTGATTTTGTATTTACGACTCATTCGGCGGATTTTATAGCTGGGGTGCGTAAAGCGGATATTATAGTGTTGGGAAAAACAGATATAGAAGTGTTGAATGCAGATGATTTCCTGAGTATTGAAGATGTGACAGTAATGTTTCAAAAACTGTTTGGAGAAGAGTCAGAAATGGAAAATGTACAATTAGATAGTTTGTTAAGGACATTATTAAATAATAAAATAAACAAGGTCTGGGATGAGGAAGAAGAATTGAGATTCCGCAGTATAAATATAGATGAATTGTCTAGTGTACAAAAATTAATTTATCGGCAGATAGAGGAGTGGTAGCATGGAAAATGATAATTTTATTATTCATATTCCAGAATTTAAGGTACAATACGATGTAAATGCTAATTATAGTTATACAAGAAAAAAGGGGAAAGAAAAACTTGAAAATTGTATTCCTAATATAGGCATAAGCTGTGTGATTTGCAATACACGTTATAAAAAAGTGGGAGAAAAAAATAGACGTCCATCTCAGGCGGTAATACAGGAATTTTCAACAGGAGAATGTAGCACAAATTGTGTTAATGCGTGTCAAAAATATGAAAGAATAAAGGAAGAATATCTGACATCAGAAAGTGCACATATAATTCTACAACCCATTGGTGTAAGAGGAAAAGACACGGGTAATAAATTACTGATTCAGTATGATGTTTTGAAAGCAGAATTTGAGCCATCTAATCAACTGCAATATTCAGTGGGAGAAAAGCAATTTATTAAAGATCATATAAACCGATTTCATTTGAATACCAAAGAAGATAAAACGAGACAATTGGTTCGTTTTGTGGAAGATATAATAAATAATAATGGATTTCGTAGTAATATAGAATATAATAACTGGATTGTAGAATTATTTGTTACACAGATATTAGAAAATAAGGCGAAGGATGATGTCTTGAAGTTATGTCAATTGATTTATAAGATATCTATAGTAAAGTTTATTACATAAGGAGGTCCAACATGAACACCACATACAAAAAATTAATAGAAGCATATAATACAATGAAAGACCAAATCCCATTTATTCCAAAGGTAGGTTTAGTTCTCGGTTCCGGATTGGGAGATTATGGGGATTCGGTCGAGGTAGAAGCTTGCATTCCTTACAAGTCAATCAAGGGATTTCCGGTGTCCACTGTGCAGGGGCATAAGGGCTGTTTTTTATTTGCCCACGTAGGTGATACACCGGTTGTTATGATGCAGGGACGAATCCATTATTATGAGGGATATCCAATTCAGGACGTGGTTATGCCTATCCGGTTGATGAAATTGATGGGAGCAGAGATTTTATTTTTGACCAATGCGGCAGGAGGGATGGGAGAAGGCTTTGGAGCCGGTGATTTCATGATGATTACAGATCATATTAATCTTCAGGTGCCATCTCCACTAATCGGTGCCAATATTGAGGAATTAGGTCCCAGATTCCCAGATATGAGTGAGGTGTATGATAAAGATTTGCGGGAGCTGATACGAAAAAAAGCAGATTGCCTTCAGATTCCTTTAAAAGAAGGTGTTTATATGCAGTTTTCCGGTCCTCAGTTTGAATCTCCCGCAGAGGTTCAGATGGCAAAACGCTTAGGCGCAGACGCTGTTGGAATGAGTACGGTATGCGAGGCAATTGCAGCAAATCATATGGGAATGAAGATATGTGGAATTTCCTGTATT
>JAUNBT010000206.1 GCA_030526985.1 Lachnospiraceae bacterium
GCTTCGCCGTCACGTCGGGGTCGTACAGAGCAAGGATTCCTTTTACGGTCAGCACAGCCCGGCAAAAATGCCTGTTTCCTATGAACTTTTGCAAAAATGGGAGGCATGGAAGCGTCTCGGTGTATTAGCCAGTGAGATGGAATCTGCCGCTTTATATGTAGCAGCAAATGCTTTGAATTGCCGGTGTGCTTCCTGTTTTCACGTTGTATGGAATCAGGAACGAGAGGCGGCCGGTCTAGATATGAGAATGACAGTTGACACTTCCTCGGCGGTGCGTGTGGGGGTAGAAGCAATGAAGATTTTGATTGCCCAGGATCAGAAGAGTAACCAGTTCTAGAATGAAGCTGTGGATTTTTTTACTTTATTGTAATAAACAGCCCGTAGTGATATAATTGATATCAATGGAATCCTGATAAATGAGGAAAGACAAGTACGGTGTTGATACGATAAATTTGGAGGAACAAAGATGCGTGAACTGGTGGAAGAGTTTCTGATTTATTATATGACAGAAAGGAATATAGAGAAAGCAGCAGCCCTGTTGACAGAGGATGTAATCAGTCTGGGTACGGGGGAGCAGGAAATCGGGATTGGGAAGGATGCGGCAGCAGCGCTGTATCTGAAAGAGGTGAAGCAGAGCCCCAATCCGATTTTCTTTCATTTCCTTGAGTATAAGGAGCAGATTCTAAGTATCGATGCCAGAATGTGTTATGCAAAGGTTGGAATCAACACCCGGACAACGGAGGGAGAGAAACTGGCATTTGAAGGACGGCTGACCAGTTCTTCTTGCAGGCAAGATGGCATATGGAAACTGAGCAGCTTTCATATGTCCATGGCGGCGGCTTCCCAGGAGGAAGAAGAGTTTCTGCCCCTTCAGTCTTTATACGGAAAAGCAGAACCTGCAACAACAAAGAATGCGATTGAATTAATGAAAGATATGCTTCCGGGTGGGATTATCGGCGGATATATGGAACCGGGATTTCCACTTTATACGATTAATGATGAGATGCTTGCTCTCATGGGATTTGACAGCTATGAAGAGATGATTTATTTTTCAGATGGATTCGTGAATAATTTAATCTATCCGGAAGACCGGGAGCGGGTGGATCAATATGTGGGGGAAGTCTTAAAGAATTCGGATGAGTATGATATTACTTACCGCCAGTTAAAAAAGGATGGAAGCTTTTTCTGGGTCCACGATAAAGGGAGACGAATTGTATTAGAGGATGGAAGAGAGGCAATTATCAGTGTTTTAGTAGATGTCAGTGATATTGAGCAGGCGGCATCTGCGGCGGAAGAACATTTAGATGCCATTATGCGGATGAATCCGACCGCCATGAGTACATTTCGGATTAACCTGACACAGGACAGCTTATCCCATGCCGTCAGTAAATACGGTAATTTGCAGGCATTAGAGGCGAAAGGAACCGTTTCCGGGTATGTGGAGGATGCACTGAAGTTTATTCCTTATGAAGAAGAGCGGGAAAAATTTGCCCGGACGTTTGCCGTGGAGAATCTGTTAAAAGCGTATCAAGACGGTCATATGCAGGTGGCTATGAATCATCATTATATCCCAGATGAAAATCAACAGTTCATTCTCCAGACCATTGTATCTATGATAAGAAATGCGGCGACAAAGGAAATCGAGGGTGTCGTTTATACTCTGGATATTACACAAAAAATATATAATGAAAAAATCAATGATCTTCTGATTAATGATTCGGACCTTGGCATTATTGTTGTGAACATTAAGAAAGGAACTTTCTTTTCTCCGAGTTTCACAGCATCTTCCGAGTTCAAACCGACGCTAAAAGAGCAGGATTACGCGGAAGGGGTAGGCCAGATTGTTGATCATTTTATTGTACAAGAAGAAAAAGAGCACTGCCGGGAAGGTATGAAGCTGGATTATATTGTGACGCAACTGAAAAAAGAAGGAAAATACAGTATAAATTCTATCTGGGAAAATGATGGAAAACGTAGAGATATGCGATTTACCTGCTACTATTTTGATGAATTGCAGGAGCAGTTTGTGGGCATTTATGAGGATGTTACGGACGCAGTGCAAAAAGATCATGAGTATGGGCAGAAGCTGAGAGAAGCATTAGAAGAGGCGAAACGGGCAAACCGTGCAAAGACAGATTTTCTTTCCCGAATGAGCCATGATATCAGAACACCTTTAAACGGTGTGATTGGCATGACGGAGATTGCATTGAAAGAGAATCAGGATCCTCGTTTGAAGTTTGATTTAGAGACGATAAAATCCTCTGGTAAGTTTTTGTTGTCCTTAATCAATGATATTTTAGATGTTTCCCGGATTGAAAGTGGAAAGATGGAGCTTCATCCGGAGCCTTATGCAGTTGCCCAGTTTGAGCAGATGATTGAGGCGATTATTTGTCCGATGATGGAGGAAAAGAATATTACTTTTCGGACAGATGACTAAGCCGGAAGCAGTCCTCGCAGGAAAACATATCCTTCTGGTGGAAGATAATGAGATTAATCAGTTGGTTGCCATGCGCCTTTTGGAAGAAGAACGGATACAGGTTACCTGTGCGGTAAATGGAAAGGATGCGGTGGAGACATTTGAGCGATCAAAGCCTCAAAGCATTGATCTTATTTTGATGGATATACGTATGCCAGTCATGGATGGATTAGAGGCCACTAGACAGATTCGTGCTCTGAACCGTCCAGATGCAAAAACAGTCCCCATTATTGCAATGAGCGCCAATGCCTATGAGGAGGACCGCCAGTTATCATTAAGCAGTGGCATGAACGCACATCTGTCGAAACCGGTTGAACCGAAAGTGTTGTATGATACGGTGCTTGCGTATATGGAGTGATTTATTAGACGGTGGTGTCGGTTATTTTATGAAATTTTCTTTGAAAAGTGGATAGAAGAATTTTGAAGGAGTAGAGCATCAAAGCTCCACTCCTTCAAATTCAAAAAATTGCGTAACAGACATGCATTTTGGATGTTCCATGTCCAGACAGAGAAAATCTTTGTCGCCGGTTAATATGATATCGACATCTGAGACAATGGCAGCATTTAAAATTGGCTGGTCCTTAGCATCACGAATAAGTATTCTCATTCTCTTTCCTTTCCGTATCGAACTTCATCTATAAGGGCTTGCACATCCTCTTCATTGTATACGCCCATTTGTTCAGCAACACCTTTAAAAGAGTTCTGTGCTTTATAGATGGCTTGCGCGGAAGCATTATTAATGACAATCTCACCACTCGGTTTCTGGAAAAATAGAATTTTATCTCCTGATTTTAATCCAAGTAGGCGACGAATTTCAACGGGTACAGTGATTTGTCCATTGGAAGAAATTTTTGCTAAATTCATAAACACCATCCTTTCATGATTATGTCGTTTGGCATATGGTTTTCTTGAAATCTAAAGAATGCTTTAGTTTCTACTTTTATTATATCCCAAAAAGAGAAGAAGTAAATGTTTAATTTGAAAAAATATATCAATTGAAGAATCATAGTTGGAAAGCTGTTTGGATTTTTTACTATCTAGAATATTCATTGTATCTCCGATTGCATACAGAGAATCAATGCACGCATTTTTTCCAGCATAGGTGCATTCTTTTTAAATACAATGCAAAGTTCCCAGGGTAGTCCCGGCTTAAAAGGGATAATGTTCAGCCCGGTATGTTCATGTCGTTTGATGACCGGGCGTGGAAGAACGCAGACATCCTGGCTGATTCGGCTTAAACTCAATAGAAAATCATTATTAGAGCAGGTGATATTAGGTGTAATCTGCAGACCATTTTCACGGAATTTACTAATCAGTATTTGATAAAATGCAAAATCCTCTGGCCATGTATTGACAGGGTACGGTTCTAAGTCCTGGATGGAGACAGAATCTTTTTTTGCCAAGGGATGGTCTGGAGCCACAGCACAGGCGAACTGGTCAGAAATAAGAGGAATCTCGCTTAAGTCCGGTGGCAGGATTGGATGAAGGCTGATGGCAACGTCCAAATCGCCGGTTACAATCATGTTTTCCAGACTGCGGGCACCGAATTCCTGAATGGAAAGCGTAATGTCGGGGTAAAGGGTGCGAAAGCGCATAATAATCTTTGGGAAATCGAAGGAAGCCATCGCAGAGGGAACACCAAACCGCAGAGTACCGCTCTTTGCACATTTGACGTTGTAAATCTCTGATTTCATCACATCATAGGCTTCTACGATTTTTTCACTGTGCTTAAGGAGAATCTGGTAGGAGAATTGAATCGGGGATTTCCAATCTTTATGGAAGGATTAGATGAAGGATGAATTGCCGTTTCCGCTATTTCGGTTGGTCTGGCACAAGGAGCTTTTGAGAGGGCGGTCCGTTATGCAAAAGAGCGAAATGCCTTTGGCAAATGCATTACTGAATTTCAGGGTGTATCCTTTATGTTAGCAGAGATGGAAAAACAGATTGAAATGGGTCGCTGCATGCTTTATAACGTTGCGAAGCTTTGTGACGAGGGACGTCCATACAGCAGAGAGGCCGCTATTTTGAAACTGTATACTTCCGAGATGGCTGACGATGTCTGCCGCATGGCCATTCAGGCTATGGGAGCAAATGGAATCAGTGAGGAATATGAAGTGGAACGTTTCTATCGGGATAACAAGTTATTTACCATAGGAGAAGGCACTTCTGAGATTTGTAAAATGGTAATCGGACGCCATGTTTTAAGAAGGTATTAGTAATGCACCAATCTTTGACGTAGCAGATTACGGCGTGGTTGGAGATCTGTATCAGGTAATTCCTGTATTGATTGAAGAAATCAAAAATGCCCGCAAATAATTGAGAAGATGCTTTGATAAATTTTAAAAATAAATGTCTGAAAACAGACAGAGGGGGAAAGAATGAATTTTAAACAGGACGAGATCCATAATGATCTGATAGAAATGTATCGGGAATTTGCTCAAAGTCAGGTAAAACCTTTGGCGGCTGAGATTGATAAAGAGGAGCGTTTCCCGGAAGAGACCGTACAGGCAATGGCTGAGATGGGCCTTTTCGGGATTCCTTTTCCGGAAGAATACGGCGGGACTGGAATGGATAATCTATCCTATGCCCAATGCGGGAACCGATGCCGCAGGCCAGAAGACAGTTGCAGTGGACAAAGGCGATCACTGGCTGTTAAACGGTTCAAAATGTTTTATAACCAATGCCGGACCGGCAGATATTTACCTTGTTTTTGCAATGACGGATAAAGAAGATGGGAATCATGGAATCACAGCATTTATTGTTGAAAAAGCTTTTGAGGGATTCTCTATTGGAAAACACGAGGAAAAGATGGGAATCCGGGGCTCAGCCACCTGCGAGCTTGTTTTTGAGGATGTGAAGGTCCCGAAAGAAAATCTTCTTGGTGAAGTGAACAAAGGTTTCAAAGTAGCCATGATGACATTGGATGGCGGAAGAATCGGGATAGCGGCCCAGGCTCTCGGAATCGCCGAGGGAGCCATTGATGAAACGGTAAAATACGTGCAGGAAAGAAAGCAGTTTGGAAGACCGCTTTCTAAATTCCAGAATACACAGTTCGAGCTTGCAAGTATGAAAGCCCAGACAGAAGCTGCAAAATTACTGGTATATCAGGCAGCCTGCGCAAAGGATGATCACGAAAACTACAGTCATCTTGCCGCTATGGCAAAACTGGTCGCCAGTGAAAACGCAAGCGATGTGACACGCCGTTGCCTCCAGTTATTTGGAGGATATGGATATACAAGGGCTTATCCGATTTATGATGCGTGATGCGAAGATTACAGAAATATACGAAGGAACTTCAGAAGTCCAGCGTATGGTCATTGCCAGCTGGATGGGAGTAAAATAAAAATCAGATAGAGTAGAGAGT
>JAUNBT010000207.1:0-1184 GCA_030526985.1 Lachnospiraceae bacterium
GTTCTGTCTCATACGTGACAGTACTGTAAATATCTGCGGGATGGTCTTCCATATACTTTAGGATTTCCTCCTCTGTATGGGATTTCGTATTAATTTCTTCTGCGTGTACCACTATCGGAACAAACAGTCCTATGATAAAGCACAATAATGCTCTGTATATTTTTCTTTTCATATTCTCTCCTTTAATCGAAATAGAAGAAGTGGCATTCCCCCTATTTTGCAAGAGTAAATGCCACTTTTTATACACTCTTTTTCAAAATGGAAATAAACTTTTCGCGTCAGTATAATTGAATTTCCAATTTTTTTGTTTGTTATTTTTTAATTTTCACTGTCTTTGCCTGACCTTTCCCTTTTAAAAGCTTCTTGTATGCAGACAATTTCTTCTTCGGTACTTTTATTACCGCTTTTTTGTGAATTCCGTAAAAGACTTTGGATTGTACTGTTTTTAACACGCTGCTCTTAATCACTATCGATTTTAGCTTACTGCATCTTGCAAATGCCTGTTTATCAATTCTCTTCACTTTGGAAGGAATCGTAACCTTAGTCAGGGCCGTACATTTATAAAATGCCCTTTCCCTTACGGTGGTAACATTGGCACCCAACGCTAATTTACTTAATTTAATACATCCTGCAAATGCATTTTTTCCAATCGTTGTTACATTCTTTCCAATTGCGACTGTAGTCAGTTTCTTTTTGTTTTTGAACGCATTCGCTGCAATCGTTGTGACTTTATAAGTCTTTCCCTGTATTTTCACAGTGCTTGGAATGGTTACCTTTTTCATGTCGGAGCGTGTGACTGATGTACACTGGGCCGTATTCTTTCCAGAAATCTTATATACTACATTATTTTTCGTGATAGAAGTCACTTTCTTTTCTGGCTGTACCGTAGTATCCGGCACTTTCTCCGTTGTATTACTGTTTACCGTCACTGTACATGTGGCTGTCAGATTCGTTCCATCTGTAGTCTGGCAGGTAATGACCGCACTTCCGGCAGAAACTGCTGTCACAATTCCATTGTCTGCTACTGTTGCAACCACCGGATTCGATGATTGGAAGGTCACTCCTTTATTAGTTGTGTTCTCCGGAAGAACTGTTGCGGTTAGTTCCACTAGTGCTCCTGCCTGTACTGTGGTATTGGTAGTATTCAATGTTAATGAAGTTGCTTTCACCTCTGTTTGTGTTGG
>JAUNBT010000207.1:1194-5836 GCA_030526985.1 Lachnospiraceae bacterium
GGTTTCTCCTGTTCATCTTCCAGAACATCTTCTATCGTAAGAAGTGTTACATTATTAGAAGTAAATACCTCTTCTGTATCAGATAGAGCCTCAATATATAACAGATCGCCACTTTGTACCATCTGCCGCAGTTCTTCTACCTGCAAAACAATTTCTTTCTTCTCTCCTGCTTTCAAATCAACGGACACTTCTTTCAGTATATCTCCACTGGCTTCTTCTTTCCTGATTACCAATTTTCCAGTTCCGTCAAATCCACTCTGATTTTCAATATCAATTACAGCCTTTGTATGGTTTTTCTCATCGAAAAGTGCCTGTGCTGTCACTGCAAGATCCACATAACCGATTTCCATACTCTGAATATTATCTGCTTCATTGGCATCTGTTTCTACCTCAGACGTTACTTCCACTGACAGATTTGTCTTTGCCTTCATCTGTGCTGGCAAAGGTACAGAAACACTCAGCACCTTACTTTCTCCAATTTTAACGGTTCCATCCACTTTTCCTTTGTAAACCTGGCTGTCTCCGGCTTTTATTACCGCTTGGATATCTGTCATATCTTTCAGTCCCTGGTTCTCAACATTCATTAAAACCTCAACATTTTTTCCGGGCACGACATCCGACTGTTCCACATTGATGGAATTTAGAATCAAATCCGGGTTAAACGCAATCTTTTTATATTCAAGATCAGTAGAAGAGGAAACCTGAATTTCTTCTCCTACTTTCTCCGATGTGAATTTTTGATTGGTATATGCCACTTCAATTCCATCCTCATAAACAGCGGTAACAGAGCCTATATTTCCCTCTGTCGATGTAACCGGCACAGCTTTTCCCAATCCATCCATCGTATATCTGCTTGCATAAACATCTGAATTATTCTCACTTGCACAGGTAAATAAAAACCAGGTATCGGAACCGTTTTGAACAATTTCATAATCCGTTGCACCATTTACATTTTCTGTGTTCGCAATAGAACTTACAGACTGGAGGTCTGGTGTATATCGAATATTAATGTTCCCATTGTCAATCTGGCTCCAAAGCAGAACCAGCTGATTTCCTAATTTTACAAATTGTGGATTATGTTCACACACATAATTATTTTCAAATACAGTTGGTGTCTCAGTTAGACTTCCTGCATACAGTTTTACGTCATCGGAAGCTTCCAAATTGCCATCTGCATCTTCTGTAAATGCAATCTCACACTGGTCTGAAAGATTTCCTATTGTCAGATCCACAATCGGAAGACTGCTTGTATAATACTCTTTAGCTGCAGCCCATGCATTCTCCTGATATGAACTGTACTGAATACTGTTCGTTCCCGTAAATGTAAGCATATCGTTCGCTGCATTATTGACCCAGGTTACATATGGGGTGTGATTTACCACTGTTGTTTTTGGATTAATATCAGCGGTCTCATTATCTGTCAGCTCTTTCACATTAAAATCTGTTCCATTAAAGGATGCTATCTTTACTTCTGCTGCTGCCGCAAAATCTTTTATCTCGATGGATTCCTCTGATTGGGTAAATTCTTTCTTCATATCCATCCAGCTTACATATACAGTATTTCCATCCACTGCAACCGATGGCTGGAAATCAGCTGTTTTATCATCCTCCACAGTAGCGGGAGTTCCCCAGGTATTTGTAGTATCATCATAGATACTATACATCAATGTTGTTTTGTTTAAATTCGTACGTGTCTGGTCCGTTCCAATAAAGAATAAATATTTCTTACCATTTTCTGTTACTGCAATCTGTGGATTTGATTCGCTGTAAATGTCATTTTGCAAAACATTTTCACTGCCATCCGCTAAAATCTGTGCATCTTTCCACTTGCCGGTTTGTGCCACACCGTCTAAAGCAACCTCATAATTTTTCTCTTCCAGTGCATTTTCCGAAAATTCCTGCAAGGATAAGGCTACTTTTCCTGTAGAATATGTCGACTTCTTATTGCTGTTATAATATACCCATGGATCATCCAAATTACTTAAAAACGGCTGAGTATAAGAGAACACCAGCAACTTGGCACTTGCACCAAGCTCCCCGCCAAGGGATGCCTGAAGCCCTCCGGAAGTTCCAAGCTTTACTTTGTTTTCTGCTTTACCATAGACTGAGATATCTGCAATATAATTGACCCCGACTCCGCCGGATAATTTTATTGCTGGAATAGTAAGCTCTAACTCCCCGTCATAGAATATTTTCGCATCCTCAAAATCATACCCAACTTTTCCAGTTATATTTAATGAGGCCTCTCCTTCCAATCCAATCACAACAGGAACTACTACTATTACGGTCTGCCAATCGTTATGTACTTTTCCCTCAAAGGAAATTGCAATTTTACCGTCAATGGACTTCAATGCTTCATCCTCAATTTTACCTTCTGCATATCCCACACAGTTAATATCAAAATCAACACCCATCCCTGTACTTACTACACCAAATACAGTTGAGTTGTACATGTTAGTTCCTTTTTTTATATTACTTTTTTGGGTGTCTACAATATCCTTAAATCCATTCCAAGCATCCGTGTCCCATATTGTTTTGGTCTCCCCAGCTTTGCCAAGGGTTTTTTCATATTCTGCCATGTTAATTGCAATTTTGTACGTCCCATCTTCTGCCTGGAATGACACTGGTATTACACTCATATCTAATGCAAGCTTTCCACCGCCAATAACCGGTACATCTTTTGGAATTGTCAAATTAAACTCATTTCCAAGAGAGAAATTGAATGCATCTTTCCACTTTGCATATAATGTTAATTTCCGTGTGATTTTCTGAGAAAAATAAAATTTTGTTTTACAGCTTTTTTCTAAATACCATCCCTGGAAGATATAACCGGATGCAGATGGATTCTCCGGTTTCTGTGCCAATTCACCATTTTTAATCGTTTGTGCATCAATGGCATCTCCATGTCCGTTCAAATCAAAATTCACCACGTAGGATACATCTGTCAAATCCTCTGCCCATTTTGCATACAAAGTAAGATCTTTATTTACAATCGCAGAAAAATCATAAGGATTATTACAGCCGGCATCCGTATACCATCCACAGAAAATGTATCCTGACTCCGATAAAGGCGTTGGCTCTACAACAGTACAGTTTGGCTGAACTGTCTGGCTCTCCACTGTACCCCCATGTCCATTATTTTGAAATGATACTGTATGTGTTTTCTTAATATCCTCTGTAATATTTTCAAAGGAAAAAATCAGATTCTCTGCATTTGTCACTTCCTGATACCCTACGTTTTGAATATCACTTAAGAATCTTCCACAGAACTGCTTCTGTGTCCCTTTCAGTGAATGGAAAAATCCCAATGAGTATATATAATATCCATTTTTTATCGCCGAAAAGGTATTATAGGCTGCTGATGCATAAGAGCGGTAGGAATCTGAATAGGAAAATGCATTTCCATCCACATCTACATAGTTTGTTCCCGCATATTTGCCATCCGATCCACTATAACTCGTTCCGCTATTTGCCACCCCGTCTGCCATATGAATGATATATTTATTCGTTGCATTTCCATATAACGAAAATATCTCATCTGCCTTCAGAAGTCCTGCATTCATTGCCGTGTTGCCGCCTGATGATAGAGAATCAATGACATCATATAATTTAATTAAATCGTTTGTAAAATATTCCCCATCAAATGTAACTGCTGTAACGTCACTCTCATAGATTACAATTCCGATTCTTGCTGTCGGGTCTACTGTCAGCAAGTCCGAAGCAAAGCTCTGGCAGGCTTTTTTCAATTCCTTCATTGCAACCTCTGTCATACTTCCTGAATTATCCAACAAAAGAAGGGCTTCCGTCCCCACACTTTGGGAACTGCTTTTAAATCTACTGACCTGTCCCTGTCCTGAAGCGTTTCTTGTCGTATATTCCACTTCCTCGTAAGGTACATTCGTATCTGTAATAATCTGGTCTTTTTCTCCTTCTGATTCATTCAGTTTTTTGCTGAGTGTCCCATGCTTTAACGTAACTTTCTGGTCCTTTGCGATCTCCACATCTGTCTTTTCCACTGTTTTCTGGGTTTCTGATTCTGTTTCCGTCTGTGTCTCTGCTGCATATACATTCGTAAAGTTTCCAGTATAAACGCTTGTGAGCAACAAGACCACACTAAGAATCACTGCTAATACTCTTTTCATAATCCTACTCTCCCCTCTAGCTCTTCTTCAACTTCATTTTTTTCTTTTGAAATCCTGTTTTCGATGTCAGTTTCTTTTTATATGCATTCCACTGCTTGGTCGATACCGCTCTTGGGACTTTAAATACTGCCTTACTGGCGATCGATTTGAAAGCATTTTTTCCGATGGATGGTGCATTTTTCCCTCGAAAGACAATAGATTTCAATTTTTTACATTTATAAAAAGCATTGCTTCCGATTGCCGTTACATTTTTTCCGATTGTCACTTTCGTCAGTTTTGTACAGCCTTTTACTGCTTTCGCCTGAATTGCTTTTACTTTATAGGTGACATTTTTATATTTTACTGTATCCGGAATAGTCAACGATTTGATTGAGGTCTTTCTTACCCTGACAAAAGTAATGCTTTCTTTTTTTGTAGTCGTTGATGTTACTATGTAAGTTCCGGCAGGTGTTGTAAATTTAGTGCCTTTTTTCACTGTCGTTGTATTTGTCTTTGGCTGT